>JAZRDT010000014.1:0-48416 GCA_045660385.1 Bacteroidaceae bacterium
TACTGCAAAAGCTGATTGATGAACTCGACCTTGTATTGGTCGATGCAAGTCACATCGCAAGCGATGATAAAAGCCCTCCTTGACGGAGGAGAGCGGAAGCCGTAGGCTGTAGCGGACTGACAAGGGCTTGCCCTTGATATAGCCCACTATAACTACACGCTTCGCTTCCGTAGTTGTGGGCTCTCCCGAGGGGATTAAGGCTTTGCCCTAATGACCCACTCAGGGCGTTTCTCCCCTGAGCACCCAGAGCAAAGAGTGACCCTCTCTTTGCAATCTCCGCTTATGGGTTGTACCCCTAAGAACCCCTTGCGGTTATGAGCGGACAAATAAAAGAAATGTTAGTCAATAACTCAAATCAAATTCAAAAAAATGGCAACAAAAAGCAGTATACATATCAAGCCTTGCAATATAACATCAAGCGAGGCTCATAACCGCAGGACTCCCGAATACATGCGTAACATCGGGGACTCCAAAATCTATATCGTACCCGAACTCTCTGCCGATAACGAGCAGTGGATAAATCCGAGCTTCGGCAATGTCAGTTTGCAGACGCATTATGACAACATTAAACGGATGGTCAAAGAAAAGACAGGACGTGCCATGCAGGAGAAGGAACGTGAACGCAAAGGCAAGAACGGAAAGATTGTAAAGGTATCCGGATGCTCGCCCATCCGTGAAGGTGTATTGCTTATCAAGGCAGATACCACTCTATATGATCTTCGCAAATTTGGCGATGAATGCCGACAGCGTTGGGGAATCACCCCTATGCAGATTTTCATGCACAAGGATGAAGGTCATTGTCTAAGTGGAGAACCTGATGCAGATGATAAGGAGAGTTTCAAAATCGGTGGACGTTGGTTCAAACCCAACTATCACGCCCATATCGTGTTCGATTGGATGAACCATGATACGGGCAAAAGTTGCAAGCTCAATGATGATGATATGATGGAAATGCAGACATTGGCTTCCGAAATCCTATCAATGCAGCGAGGGCAATCGAAAGCCGAGACAGGCAAGGAACATCTGGAACGTAACGACTTCATCCTTGAAAAGCAGAAATCCGAACTCCGCAACTTGGATGCCGTAAGGCGATACAAGGAGTATCAGGTGAAGGTTGCCGAGCAGGAGGTTCAGGAAGCAGAGAGTATAACACAAGCCCTACGTGATGAAGCCCTGCAAAAAGAGAAGCAGAACGAAATGCTCGACAAGGCTATCAGCGACAAACGCTTCAAACTGAACAAGGAAAAAGGGAGTCAATTGCTCGGAGCAGTAGCTGATTGGGCAACGGGCAAGTCCAAAGCACTGAAAGGTGATATAGAGGACTTGAAACTTGACTTAGCGGAAGCACACGAAGCGATAGCGGAAGAACGCAAACGGACACAAGCAGAAGCCGCCAAGCTCGAAGCTTACAAGCAATCAGTTGCACAGCAGATGGAAAGTGCCGTTCGCAATGCCACAATCAAAAAGGACGATGAGATACGTAACTTGAAAGACCGTCTGTCATGGAGAGACAAGATGCTGAGGATATTTACAAAAATTCTAATGCAAAGTAATGGCACCTTCAGAAAAGCAGTCGATTCAATCATCAGTTTTGCCAAGGATACATATCGCAGCATCTTCAGCCGAGAGGAGGCAAAGACCATCAAGAGTGTAATGGAAGCCTTTGGCAAGGACAAGGAGGACTACAGAGCCATCGGAACTTTCCTTGTGTTCACGGCAGATAAGAAAGAGACTCTATCCAATAGCGAGTATTGCAAGGCTACCCGTGAAGTGGATGATATTGCCATAGGCAGATATGAGCAGGCTCAGAAGCGTGGGAACTCATTGAAGTTGTAATAAAGCGTACATGGTTTTTATGATTTCTAATCTGAGAGATACAAAATCGAAGCCTATTTGGCTGAATTTGATGAATTATGTGTAATTTTGCACTGTGATATTGAATAGTGCGAGCAAATCATTTAGATAATGAATAAGGAATTGACGATAGAAGATATTCATGAGATTGTGGCGAAAGATGAAAGCCGTTATCTGGAATTAAAGCAGACCACAGGGGAATTGTACAAGGCAATGACCTCGGCTTGTGCTTTCCTTAATACGGATGGCGGTTGGGTGATGTTCGGCATTACACCTAAATTAAAGATTGTCGGTCAAAATGTCACTGACCCCACAAGACAGGAAATAGCAAATGCCTTAAGAAAGTTTGAACCGGCTATTGATGTGCCTGTGCAATACATTGAAATCCCCGAAAAGGAAGGTTTTTATGTCATTGCGATGTATTTCAATCCACCTGCACCAACACAAGCACCTTACACATTCGATGCACGTCCATATTACAAAGTGGAGAATACGACAGCAATAATGCCGAGAGAAATGTTCGAGTCAAGAATCCGTCGTAGCAATCCGGGTATGTTCAGTTGGGAGAAGCTTAAATGCCAGATACCGTTGGATGAAATCGACAGAGATCGTCTATATACGGTAGTTCAGATGGGTGTGAATAAAGGACGTATCCCAGGTTCTGCTCTTGCTCTTCAAGACACATCAGCGTTGCTTACCCACTTTAATCTAATGGATAGCGACAAGGATGTACTCAATGCGGCTTGTGCTCTGTTTGCAAAGACTCCGGATAAATACCACAATCAATGCAAAGTGAGGTTGGGAAGATTCGAGGGCACAACGATGTCGGAGTTCCGTGACCATACAGTTTGCTATGGCAATCTATTCGAGCAATATGATGCCATCATCAATTTCTGCCAGAAACACATGTTCCTTGCAGCAAGAATGGATGAAGTTGAAAGAGTTGAAACGCTGACCGTTCCTTTTAAGGTAGTCAGAGAGGCTACCCTAAACACCATTATCCATCGAGATTGGGATGCATATAACCTAACGCCAAGCATAGCAATCTTTGACGATAGAGTTGAGTTTCAGAATCCTGGTGATTTTCCCCTCGGAAGCACTTACAAGGACTTTATAGACAATCCTCATTCGTCACCAGTCAATCCTAAGATTGCGGATGTGTTCTTCAAAAGCGGTTTGATGGAGGCGTGGGGACGAGGTATTGCCAATATTTTCGATGAGTGCGAAAAATATGGTTTGCCAACTCCAGAATTCAAAGTGGGGCACAAAATTGTAACGCTTGTAATCCGATTCAAGAACTCTATTACTCCACATAGAAAAGATAATGGTCCTGTAAATGGTCCTGTAAATGGTCCTGTAAATGGTCCTGTAAATAACCTTCTTGAAATTATCAATAATAATCCAGGAATACAAAAACCAGCCATAAAAGCTCTTATAGGGAAAGGCGATACTACCATTAAAAGGTATCTCAAACAACTGTTGGAGCAAGGCCTTATCGAATACAGAGGCTCTGATAAAACTGGAGGCTATTATCCGAAAGAATAGGAGTTTGCGCCAAACCCCAAATAACAGAACCCGTCAGCATCCCGTAAGATCTGCTGGCGGGTCGCTTTATTTTACGAATTCAGAAGACCGTAATATTTGGTAATTTTACGATGGGAAATTTGTAGAAACAACTTTGAATTATTTCTCCTGTTTAACTCTTATCACATCGTATTCTGCCCCAGAATAGACTTCTATATACAAAGTTCGAACCTTGCCTGTTGTATTGGGTGCTGCATATACTTTCAAAACATCATTTTTCAATTCAACATATTCCACCCTTAGCCAATCATACACATTATAAAGTTTATCATCTTCACCTCCTTCGATAGAACCATGATTACCTTTGTAGTCCTGAATTTCTGCAAAAACAAAAGATTCTTCACCAGTTATAGTTTTTTCACCGCCATTACTCGTGAATGTTATGCTTTTGGGGAAACCAAGATCAACTTCTTCAAACTCACAAGAGGCCATAATGAGCATAGAGGTCATAATAAACAACCATGCAAGAATCCTTTTCATAGCTCTATTATTCCTGATTAAATGTTGTTAATACAAAATCTACCATATTGAAATGTACTTTGCTGAAAAGCATTAAAGATTTTAAGCCTAAGTTACATTCGTATCCAAACGTACCACCCATATTTTCTTTCAAAACAACTACCATTTCAGTTGCCTTTATTTCGTTATTTCCTAATTCAATAGATAGATTAGGAACGCGATAGCATTCTGATATATTTACTCCGCCAATTCCTGCGTTTCGAATAGTATCTAATTTACAATGTGTGGTAATATATTCTTTGTTGTTCTCAAAAAATCCTTTACCTAACGAACCATACGAAGCATCTCCAGTATCGATATTCATTAACATCTTGTCCCCTTTTACAATACCTTTACCCAATAAATTCATTTGGGACGAAAAACACATATTGGGAGATACTTGACTCCGTTTTGGAGCAATAGATGGAACTATAATTTTATTATTTACAAAATCTATGGTTAGGTCTTTGAGTTGTAACATCAGTTCGCTACCGACAACAATATTGAAACAATCAACATATTTGTCTGCCTCTTCATTATTGGTGGTTATATTTATGACATAAAATGGAACATCTCTAACAATAATGTCTCCGATTTTTAATTCCCTTGCTATGGCATAGCTTCCATTTTGTATGTCAACTCCACCAACAGTAGTTGATGCATCAAGTGGAATTAAATTATATTTATGTGCTAATGAATCCGAAATAATATTAACACCAGCTCCTGTATCAAAAGTAACATCTGCTTCAACACCATTAATCGAAGTGTTTCTAAGATGCATTAATACAGAGTTATTCTTTTGTGAGTCAACAGGAACAACTTCAAAAGGGATAGTTCCTACCGAATTTTCAAACGTGATTTTATAGGGATTGTAGTTGGATAGTGCTTCGTATTGATTAATATATTGTTGAACACCTGCTATAGTTGTACTATCAAGATGAGTACGTATAGAGCTAAGAGTAGAAGATAACATTTTTGCTGCTGTCTTATTATCTCCAATTCTGCTTAAATCCATTGCAAACATCATTGACGAATTGAGCAGATTACCAAGGTCAAGGTTTTCCGATTGAGTATTGAATAATTCCGCAAACGCAGGGATAGAGACATCTGGTCGGTTTAGTCTGTTACCGATAAGGCAACGAGAAAATATTTCAAGAAATTCACTGATTGAATCTTTAGGTTCTGTTTGATATAATGAATCTAATGCAAACCAATCGGAATTATTCATTGCCTCTGCAATTTTTTCATCAGTACTTTGAGCATTACTAAATGAAAAACAACCTAAACATACACAAAATGTAAGAACGAACTTCTTCATGACTTTTATATTATTGATAATTATCCTTTATATTTAATATACATCACACGACCTTTAACACGGTCTTATTCATATAAAATCATTTTACAGGTTCAGCCTTGATGTAATATTGCGTAATATCTTCATCGGAATCGTACCAATGGACAAGAGCAATGTGTGAGCGGTCTGTTTGCCAAATATATACTGAAGCTTCCCTCTTGTCGGTATCAGTAAAGAGTTTGTCATATTGCTCTTGTACTCCAGACTCGGCAGTATACAAAGGTTCCTTGTAAAGCTTGCAAAGATATTCATATAGCCACTCCAATGTATCATTTTCAGGTTTGCTCAACAACACTTTAACAATAGGGGTTCCATCTACAATATAATGCGTACTTACAAACTCATGCTTCTCATCAACAAAGTTGACATACCCAATTGAGTTATTGGAGTTGTCAGTTACTTCATTCCAATTATACATCAAAAAGTCTTTATTGTTTGTTAAAGAAACCGATATACCATCATTATAAACGAGTTTACCATTCTTGTATGCCTTAATGCTACAAATTCCACCATACGGGAGAATAAAACGATGATCCCAGCCACTAATAAGCTCAGCTCTACCAACCTCGTGAAAATATATTTTTCGGCTTAGATGTGTTCCCCTCAGCCAAGGTATATCAAACACAAGCGAGTCGCACAACTCTCTTAGGTCTTGCTGCATATAATTATTGCCATCTAAGTAGAAATGTACTGGCTCAAAGATGTTGGCTGTGTATGAGTTTGCAAGAGCCCCCTGAGCACCCTTCACCTCCAAAGTGGGGAACTCTGGGGTTCTTACTTTTTGTTCGTTGACAATCTTGATGAGTTTGTATTTTACGTTTGAGGCATCGGCTGGCGGATTAGCCAAATGTATTTTTTCAACCTCAAGGCAAAATTCCCATCCTAATGAATGTGTAAAACCCTCGATGCCATTCATCGGTATAATATCCCAATCAGCATCTTTTTGTTCTTTAATTTTTAGACCATCCAAAGGTTCTGCATCCTCGGGAAGTCCCCAAGGACGATATTCTCCTAATTCGGCATCCACATATAGTTTAATTATCTCACTCCAATCCTCAGAAGAGTCTTTGTCGCAACTAATGAATGTAGTAGTGATGCATAATGCTATCAACACCCAATAAAAATACTTTAGTTTCATATTCTTTTTTCTTTAAATTACAACGTAGAGGTATTTTTGCCTGCAAATTTACAGAAAATCAAAAATCACTCCATATACTTAGCCTAATTTCTCTGCAAAGGTACTGGTTTTCTCTCGAAAACAGGCTTTAAACACATTTAAACCTCTCTTCTTACATGATGTTGTATCATAAAACATCATCCGTTTCCCCCTTTTGTCGGATGCAAAGGTAGCCAAACCTCTTTTAGAATAAGAAAAGGTCAAGCTGAGTTTGGAGCAGTTTCTTCCTCCGTCGGAGAGTAAACTGCTCCAAAACCTTTTCCTATTCATCGGCTTGGCTTGAATCCGCATCCGGCAACGGAGATAAACGACTGACGAAATAGTAGAACAAAAGAACGGCATAAATGAAAGGTCTTTACTTGATAGCCTATCATTCAAACTGTTCTCAAATCTTTTCGTGGCTTATTATTTTCGACAGAGAGAAATTTGGCAAGCGGCAGATTTCACTCCCTCCAAAATAATAGTTTGACAAGAGTGTGCTTTTGCCGTTCTTGGAAATTGTCGTACCTTTGCAGCAGTTTTAATTGATACAAAGCTTTATGAATATACTTATTATCGGTGCAACCTCAGGCATAGGTCGTGGTCTATGGGATACATATGCAGAGAATGACAATAATGTGATAGTGTTAGGTCGACGAGTATCGCTTCTTGAAGAAATGAAAGAGATGCGTCCCACAAATACCACAATTTATCCTTGTGATATAACTAATCATCACGAGTTTGAGTCTGTGCTTAATGATGCTTGTAACAAAGCTAAAATGATAGATTTGGCAATAATCTGTGCAGGAACGGGAGATCTTAATCCAGACCTTTCAATAGATATTGAGTTGTCTACAATAAACACAAACATTGTTGGATGGACAACTGTTGTTGACAGCATATACAACTTATTCAAAAAGCAAGGCTTTGGTCACTTAGTTACTATCACATCTATAGGTGGATTGGTTGGTGAGCCAAATGCTCCTGCATATTCAGCAACAAAGGCGTATCAAATAAATTATTCGCAAGCACTTCGCAAAAAATCCAAGAAGGATGGTATCTCCGTAACCGAAATAAGACCAGGCTTAGTTAATACTGCGATGGCAAAAGGTGAGGGATTATTCTGGGTAATGCCTGTGTCTAAGGTTGTAGAACAGATAAAGAAGGCGATAACTAAGAAAAAATCGCTTGTTGTAGTTACAAAGCGATGGAGCATTATAGCGTTTATAATGAAATACTTTATGAGTTAAGTTGTCAGTATTCCTGTTATTTACAACAATAAAAACTAATAAATTAAATATGCGGGAGATTATACGAGAAATGGAAACTCCGTAACTTTATAAACGGCTCAACAAATGAGCTACAATAAACGTGGAATGGTGGAAATATCAAACTGCATATAGCACAGAAAAGAGAAGAAACACCCTTTATTGATACACTTATAGCGTTAAGAAACAATAAAAATGTTAAATCTTCACCTTTTAGAATGCACCCTTAAAGGTTATGACCATATTTCTGACTTATTGCTCGCAAAATATTGAGTAATAACTGGTTGTAAATACCTTTCTTGGATGCAACATTGACCAAAATCTGATTGCCTCAGATGAAGGATCATGTTCTGCAACTTTTCGCATATACTTGAGATACATTTTCTGAGCTTCAATATAAGTATAGAGTCCTGGTATGGAATCATCCATTTCAAAGTTTCCATTCTCGCTCATTGCAACAACAAGAGGACCGCGCTTATCGGCTGCAATAACATCCCAACCATTCTTATACTGAACAAGATACATCAACGTATCCTCTCCATCGGTCATAGGCACAATAGTGTCGAGTTCTTTCGCATTCTCTCCACGACAATGTATAGCTGCGTAAATACGTGCATCTAGATAGGGCACAAAGAACTCCTTATAGATACTATCCTGCAATGCCACAGAATCGGTTTCACAATCCATGATTGCGCGTGTTCTTGATATACTTTCAGTTTGCATTGAACCGAAATTTTGTTCAAATTCAAATTCTGTTTGTGTACATCCTACAATTGCTAATAAAGCAAATAATAAATAACCTACTCTTTTCATATTATCATCATTGAAAATATTTTACATTAGAGTTCAAAATCACCTACACATCACTCAATCGCAAATTCACCACTATAGAGATACGCAGCGTCCTCTATCTCCAATTCATACGCACCTGCAGGTAGGTTGGGAAGGGTGATGACCGTACCCTGTGCATTATACGTACCCGTATATACCACTACACCTGAAGCACTCACTACCGAGACCTCAAAGGTGGTGCTTGATACAAAGTCAATGGTTAGCACTTGGCCATCGATGAAAGCTGTGGGTGATTGCCTCCCACTACGTTCATGGGGTAAATCTTTTTCTTCTAACTTGATTGGCTTCTCTTCTGCGAAACCCGATAGCGTGCAACAAAGCAGCGCGACCAATGTAAGCATTTTTTTCGTCATAGAATTATGAATTAAAATAACGCTACAAAAGTATGACTTCTGTAGCGTAGGAGACGAAAAAAGAGCAAGACAAAAACAAGACATTTTACCCAAAGCCCGCGTCCATAGAATAGGGGGGGGGTATTAACATACTGTATTTCTGCACTTTATATTTTAACCAAAAAGTAATAGCAAAATGTCCTCGGGCAATTTTCCAGCAAGGCGTACCCTACGTTTACGGACGACATCATCGGAAGATGCTGCCAAGCATTCGCGGATAACTCCTATAGAGTACCCAAGCGAGAGGAGCAAACAAAGATGAATATCCTCTGCGCTGAGGCGACTCTTCTGTCTGGTAGCCTCATCACGAAGATTAGTTATGACATTAATAAAGCAACGTTCCAAGACATCGGACAATTGCTCACGCTCCTTGATAGTGAATGGTGGAATATCCTTACTTCGCTGCTCGCTCAACTGTTGCAAACGAACTGCCCAACGCTCCTCTTTGAAAAGAGCGATATTTTTAGAAAGATTGTCGCGATAAATTTCTAACATCTTCTCACGGGTGAGCGAGCCATTATCACGTTTTTCCTCAATGGATTGGTACATTTTGTAGATTCTTGCTTGGTTTCGCTGCAACTCTCGCTGAAGACGAAGATAATACTTCTTACGACGATACTCGAAGAGAAGTATACCGATTATAATTACAGCGAGCAGACAAACAATGGCAAATACAATAATATAAATGAACGCACGATGACGCTCTGCAAGTTCACGTTGCTGCAATTCCATCTGATGCGCGGTGCGTATCTCATCAATCTCACTACGCCGCTCGATACGCTTGATGGAGTCGCCCGTCTCTTCGAATCGCTTGATGTAGCCATAGAGTTCAGGCTGGGCAGTCGAATCCAATGTGAGATATAGCAGGCTACGGGAGCAATTGTACTGTAGATACACCTCACCATCTTTCTGCATTGCAGCCTCATAGTAATATTTGGCACTATCTATGTATCCACGAGATTCGGCAATATCTCCCTTAAACCAATAAGTGGCATCAATTTTATCGTTACCGTACAATGTAATAAGTTGATTAAAATAAGCATCTGCCTTGTCATAATCTTTAGAAAAGGTATACTCAATCTTTCCCAAGTTGAATAGGATTGTTTCCAGACTTGGTGTATCCAGCTCATTACGAAAGGGTAAGAGACTCTTCAATATCTCTCGAGCCTGCTCGGGCTGTCGCTTATGGATATAGGCTCTAGCCAATCCTATATTCGCATATAAACGATCATAGCCCTCAGCGGTACAAAGATAAGCCTGATATGCGTTCAATGCCTCATCTGCTATGCCTTTCTTCAAATAATGGTGCCCAAGGTTCTGATAACACAATCTATGATATCGTACCGTAGTATCAGGGAAGAGGCTCTGCGCCTGCAGGTAGGCCTCTACGGCGGAGGCATCGTCCTTCATCTCGCTATA
Source organism: Bacteroidaceae bacterium (assembly GCA_045660385.1). GTDB lineage: Bacteria > Bacteroidota > Bacteroidia > Bacteroidales > Bacteroidaceae > UBA1189. The sequence goes on from JAZRDT010000014.1 coordinate 10,381, forward strand.
GACACAGCCCAAGGAGTACCAGGCCATGGCAGCGCGGTAGTTCTTCCTACTCCTGTTATAATAGTTGGTGGCGTAGCGGATGAGGGTGTCGGTGGTGAGGGGTACGTAGCACTTGTAGTCGGCCTGCGTGCGCAGGATGGCATAGAGGGCACGGGCCTCGCCACGGAGCGTGGCGAAGGGGATGCTGTCGAGACTTTGCTGCACGAGGTGGGGCACACTGTCGAGCTGAGCCTCCAGCTCCTGCAGCCGGCGCATACCGATGCGACCGCCACACCCCATGCAGAGGGTGACAACAACAAGGAGGAGGGCGATGCGGCGGTTCATGCGGAATGGTAGATATTATGGAATATATGATGTATGATGCAAATATACATTGTTTGCAGCATACAAACCAAAAAAGAGCGGGACAAAAGCAGGACATTTTATTGTTGAATGTTGAAGCGAAGGGTTTTCCGCTCGGATTGCACTAACTTTAATCAGCACCGCAGCTTGAACCTTTAGGTCGCCGGCCGAAGGGAAAGGCAAGTTAGGGCGGCGCCTCGGAAAAATGCAAGTGAACTTGCTTTTTCGCTCGCCTTGCACTAACTTTGTCAGAAAAGAAACAAGTATGGAAAACAACGACGTCAAACGTATATTATTCGTGTGCCTGGGCAATATATGCCGCTCGTGCACTGCCGAGGAGATCATGCGCACGCTGCTGCGCCGTGAGGGGTTGGACAAGATGATTGAGGTGGACTCGGCCGGACTCATCAGCTACCACCAAGGGGAGCAGGCCGACCCTCGCATGCGGGCGCACGCCTCGCGCCGTGGATATCGCATCACGCACCTGTCGCGACCGGTGCGCACGACGGACTTCTACGACTTTGACCTCATCATAGGCATGGACGACAGCAACATCAGCGGACTGCAGGGATTGGCACCGAGCCTGGAGGCCGAGGAGAAGATACACCGCATGACGGATTACTGCACACGCAAGGTGGCCGACCACGTGCCCGACCCTTACTATGGCGGTGCACAGGGGTTCGAGAACGTGATCGACATCCTGGAGGATGCTTGCGAGGGACTGCTAAACGCTATTCGTAACTGAAACTGAGCACATCGACATAGCCGCCCGTCTGCTTGGTGGCGTAGTTGAAGATGGCAAACTTGCTGCCCATGAACATGCGGCGGTAGTCGAAGCTCATCCGCACGGGCTCACCTACGGCGTGGTAGCGCTTGCCATCGAGGCTATAGGAGAAGGTGGCCAGATCGCGCGGACGGCCGAAGGTGCCATCGATGCGCAGGTATACCTTGCCACGCTTCAGCGAGATGCGGGCGAGCTCTACGGTGTCGGCCCCTACGATGCGGTGCCCATCGCCGAAGCGGGAGCGCTGTTCGCTGACAACGAGGTTCACGGCATTGCCATCCTTCTCGATGCTGAGCACACCGCTATCGCCATTGAAAGCTGCCAGTCCGGCCCGGTCGCCATCGCGCATGTGACGGATATCGAGGCACACGGTGCCGCTACAAGTGGGACCTACCATGCGTTGGGTGAGGGTATTGGGCGCTACGAAGAGGTTGGGCACACAGCGGGCAGTAGTGAGGCGCAGAGCGCCGCGACGGGCGGTGAGGCTCCAGGCACCGTCGATGGGATTGTGGTTCCACTGCCAGTAGAGTGAGAGCTGGGGCGAAGCGAAATCGTCGGACCCACAGATGCCTTCCATCGTGGTGTGGGCAAGGGTGAGGTCGTTGGGGATGCGGCCATGCTCGTCGCCCAGAATGGGCCAGCCATCGATCCAGGTACAGGGCATGAGGCAAGGCACGCGGCCCACACCATCGCGGTCCTGGAAGATGAGGGCGTGCCAGCGGCCTTCGTGGCCCTGTACGATGCAGCCTTGGCCTACGCCGCCATACTCTTCGAAGGGGGTCTCGAGGATTACCTTCTTCTCGTAGGGACCGGTGATGTGGTCGGCACGGTAGCACACCTCGCGACGTACACGGCCGGGAATGCCCCAATCCATCGAGATCATCATGAGATAGTACTTGCCATTGTGGATGAAGGCGGAGCTGCCTTCGAGGAGTCCGCGCTCATCGGCATCGCGTTCGAAGATGCGGGTATTGATGCCACCGGGGAGCGGACCGCTGAGGTCGGGGGAAAACTCGGTGAGCTGCCCTGTGCCATGGAAGAGGTAGACGCGGCCATCGGTATCGAACACCAGGGAGCCGTCGTGGTGGTGGGGCGGACGCGAATGCAGTGTCCACGGGCCTGCGGCATCAGTGGCCGTGTATACGAAGCCACGCCAGGGATGTCCGTTGGCACTGAACCAGACATAGAACTGTCCGTCGTGGTAGCGGATGGACGATGCCCACTGGCCTTGACCATAGGCGGTGCCGTCGACAAGGTCGTAGCGGTCGCCGTCATCGATGCGGGGATAGAGGTAGCTGATGGTCTCCCAATGCTGCATATCGGGCGAACGCATGATGGGAGCACCGGGCATGAGGTGCATGGTAGTGCTCACCATATAATAATAGGTGCCGTCGAAGCAGACCGACATGTCGGGTACATCGGCATAGAGGATCGGGTTGCGATAGGTGCCCTCGCGGCGGCGATACTCGTGACAGAGGAGGGTGTGGGCATAGCGGCGACCCAAGATGCGGTAGCCCTCGGAAGTGAAATGGAGTTTGTCGGGAGCCGAGGGACAGCCCTCGGAGCTGATGACATGGGCCGTGGGGATGACCTCGGGGAGGGTGGCGATAATCTCGTTCATCGAGGCGCAGGCTCCGCCCTCGCTGGCATGTACCACCTCACCTGCAAGCAGGGGTACCTCGGAAGCATCGAGATGGAGGTCGGCAAGCATGCGCTCGTAGAGGGTCTTCACCTTGTAAGGCCACTGTCTGTCGCCTGTGTTAGACTCGCCCTGGTGTAGCAGGATACCCTTGATGACACCGTAGCGCTGGGCCTCGCGGGCCAGAGCGATGAGGTGGGCATAGGGGTTGTTGCCGTAGTAGCGAGCCTTGCCGGTGAGCCAGTCGGGCTGGCCCTCGAGGTATTGGGCGCACTGCTCCTCATCGAAGAGTTCGATCTTGCAGCCTCCCACAGCGACGTTGACGATGCCCACGCTGACCTCGGCGGGAAGGTTCTCAAGGAGAGTACGACCAAAGTAATCGGCCGGACTCAATCCGCCATAGGGCACGGTGAGCGGCGGGGTGGCAGGGTACCACTGACCACGCACACGCCCCAAGGCAGGCATATCCACAGCGGCCATCATCTTGAAACGGGGGTCGATGCCTACGGTGTCCTGGGCTTCGATGGGACCGCAGCCCTCCATGTTGGACTGTCCGAAACAGAGGTAGATATGGAAGTTCTCATCGGGCTGCGCAGGATGCTGGGCATAAAGCATGGGAGACAAGGCCAGGACCATGCCGAAGAGCAGGATGTGGGTGATGCGTTTCATAGTATTACAACTGATTTTATGATACTTTACTGCAAACTTACATAAAAAATGTGATTTTTATGCCCGTTCGATAAAAAAGAATCTCTTGTTATCGTAAATATACGAATAAACGAATAGGAAATATGAAGTCTTGCTTCAATATTTTTTATATCTTTGTCAGATATTTGGGCTTGATAAAGGCTGTGAACCTTTGGCCGGAGTAGCTGACGATGAAAAAACAGGAGCTAGGACATACGAAGGAAAGGGCAGGAAGAAACCGCACATTGGTGGTGCTGCCCGAGGAACGGGACACATTGAAGGGGCTGGTGAAGGAGATGCACACCTTTGATGCCACACGATGGGAGAACACCATCGTCAATGCCGACCTGCTCGAAATCATCGACCTGATACCCGACGGCATAGCCGACCTCATCATCATAGACCCACCCTACAACCTATCGAAAGACTTCAACGGATGGTCATTTTCGGCCATTTCATCGGAGAAATATGCCGAATACCTGCGTACTTGGTTCCACAAGGTGTGCGACAAGCTAAAGCCTGGCGGTTCACTCTACATATGTGGCGACTGGAAGTGTACATCGGCCCTGCAGACCGTAGTTGAGGAGCGGCTCACCGTGCTGAACCGCATCACCTGGCAGCGCGAAAAGGGGCGCGGAGCCAAGAGTAACTGGAAGAACAGCATGGAGGATATATGGTTTGCCGTGAAGGATCCCAACAACTACTACTTCGATGTAGAGAGCGTGAAGATGAAGCGTAGGGTGCGTGCCCCCTACAAGGTGGATGGCGAGCCGAAGGATTGGGAACCTACCCAAGCCGGAAACTACCGCATCACCTATCCGTCGAACTTTTGGGACGACATAAGCATTCCATTCTGGTCGATGCCCGAGAACACCGACCATCCTACGCAGAAGCCGGAGAAGCTGTTTGCCAAACTGATACTGGCTTCATCACGCAAGGGCGACGTCGTGTTTGACCCCTTCATGGGAAGCGGCACGGCTCCTGTGGTGGCGAAGAAGCTGGGACGCAAGTATCTGGGTATTGAAGCCAACATGGAGTATTGCCTTTGGGCAGCCAAGCGGCTGTTGATGGCCGATGAGCACACCGACATACAGGGATTTTCGGACGGTGTGTTTTGGGAGCGGAACAGCCAGAACGCACAGGACCGAGAGCGCAAGACATCGCGGAGCAAGCTAACTGACAAACAATCGTAACCACTCATAACAACCTATGAAAAGAATATTCCTACTCAGCCTAACGGCTATAAGTCTGTTTGCCGGAATGGCACAAACCAACAACGCCGAAATGGAGCAAGTGCGCAAGCTGGTACTTACACATAGCGCCATCACCAACCTCTATGTTGACGAGATTGATGGGAACAAGTTGGTGGAATCGGCCGTACGCGCCATGTTGAAGGAGCTGGACCCTCACTCGACCTACCTCACAGCGAAGGAGGTGGAGAAGATGAACGAGCCGCTACAAGGCAACTTCGAGGGCATCGGCGTGCAGTTCAACATGGCCGACGACACACTCTTCGTGATACAAACTGTGAGCAAGGGACCCTCCGAGAAGGTAGGTATCCTGCCGGGCGACCGCATAGTGACAGTGAACGACACGGCCATCGCAGGGGTGAAGATGGAGCGCAACGAGATCATGAAGCGCCTACGCGGCCCCAAAGGTTCGGTAGTGTGCCTCGGCATTGTGCGCCGTGGGGTCAACGAGACGATGACCTTCAACGTGGTGCGCGACAAGATTCCCGTAAACACGCTCGATGCGGCCTACATGATAGCCCCCAAGGTGGGATACATCAAGATCAGCAGCTTCGGTGCCACCACACATGAGGAGTTTAGCGAAGCGCTGAAGAAACTGAAGCAGGAGAAGATGAAGCATCTTATACTGGACCTCCAGGGCAACGGCGGCGGCTACCTGAAAGCAGCGGTAGACATGGCCAATGACTTCTTGCAGGGCGGACAACAGATTGTGTATACCGAGGGAAACAAATCGCCCTACTCGGCCTTCAACGCCGAAGGAAAGGGACAGTTTCAGGAGGGCCGCCTCGTGGTGCTCATCGATGAGTACTCGGCATCGGCTTCGGAGATTGTCACAGGTGCCGTGCAGGACTGGGACCGCGGCATCGTAGTGGGCCGCCGCTCATTCGGTAAGGGTCTGGTGCAACGCCCCATCAGTCTGCCCGACGGCGCCATGATACGCCTCACCGTGGCGCGCTACCATACCCCTTCGGGGCGATGCATCCAAAAGCCCTACGGCGAGGATATCGACTACCGCAAGGAACTGCAGGAGCGGTTCAACAAGGGAGAGATGATGCATGCCGACAGCATTCACTTCCCCGACTCGCTCAAGTTCCAGACGAAGATATTGGGACGCACCGTATATGGCGGCGGCGGTATCATGCCCGACCACTTCGTTCCGCTCGACACGCTGAGCTATACCAAGTACCACCGCGAACTTACGGCGAAGGGGGTGATCGTGAACACCAACCTCACGATTATCGACCGCTACCGCAACGAGTTGAAAGAGAAGTACCCCACATTCGAGAAATACAACAAGTCCTTCGAAGTCGATAGCACGCTGCTCGACATCCTACTTGCCGAGGCCGAAAAGATGGGTGTGAAGTTCGATGAAGAACTCTATGCTGCATCGCTCCCGCTCATCAAGGTGCAGCTCAAGGCACTCATCGCGCGCGACCTGTGGGAGATGAACCACTTCTACGAGATATTCAACACCACCGACGACACCGTGATGAAGGGGCTGGAGATTATCCAGAGCAAGGACTTTGAGCTGCCCCTCAAGACAAAACGCTAAATACAGTTTTTCAACGATATATACTAAATGACACACATTGCCGTTTAATTATAGGTAATGGACAGCAGAAGAATCATACTTACACTATGCGTGGCGCTCACGGCCTTGGTGGCACGGGCACAGTTTGACACGCACTTCACACACTACTGGGCACTGCAAGGCTACTACAACCCTGCTGTGGCCGGACTCAGCGGGCGGCTCAACCTATATGGTACCTATGCCATGCAGATGGCTGGCTACACCCATGCACCGGCCACGATGCTTTTCGGTGCCGATATGGTATTGCCCACCGAGAAGAAGAACCAGGCAGTGAGTGCCAACCTGTATAACGAATCGATAGGCCTCTTCACCAACCAGCGCCTCTTCGCGGGCTACGCCTACCGCTTCAACCTTTGGGGCGGACGCATGGCAGTGGGCGTGAATGCAGGCTCGCTGGAGCAGAAGTTCGACGGTTCCAAGGTGGAGTCTGAGGAGTCAAACGACATTGCCTTCCCCTCTTCGGAGGTCGATGGCATGGGGCTCGACCTCACGGCAGGCGTGCACTTTGCACACCCTCTATTCTACGCCGGACTGTCGGTGATGCACCTCACGGCACCCGCCATCGAACTGGGTGAGACCTACGAGATAAAGATTGACCGCACATATTATTTGAGCGGTGGAGGCAATATTCAGCTAAAGAATCCGTTATTATCCATACAGCCGTCGCTACAGTTGATGACCGACCTGCAGGCCTGGCGGGCCGACCTCACCGTAAGAGGCACCTACACCTATGACGAGAAACGCTACTATGCCGGACTCACCTACAGCCCCATGACATCAGTGGCGATTCTCCTCGGAGGAGAGATCAACAGCGTCTCGTTCGGCTATGCCTACGAGATCTTCACCTCGGGAGTGGGACTCATCCACGGCAGCCACGACCTCTACGTGGGTTATGTGATGGATGTGGACTTATTTAAAAAAGGAAAGAACAAACATAAAAGTATACGTATATTATAACTCGTATGAAGAAGAACATTATTATAGGCCTGGCTGCTGCAGCATTGTTGACCTCATGCATGGGTTCGAGCAATACTGCTATGGCTGTGGGCGGTGAGCTGACGGGCTCCCGTTCGGCTGCGTTCAATGAGCCTGCCCCCTTCGGCATGGTGCTCGTACCACGCGGATCGCTCAAATTGGGCGAGGAGGAGACCGACAGCCTGTGGGGATCAAATGCCCCTCACAAGGAGATTTCAGTCGAATCGTTCTGGATGGACGACACCGAGATTACCAATGCAGAGTATCGCCAGTTTGTCAATTGGGTGCGCGACTCGATCGTTCGCGAGCGCCTAGCCGACCCTGCCTACGGTGGCGACGAGACCTTCAAGATTGAAGAGGACGAGTATGGCGAGCCCATCACTCCCTACCTGAACTGGAAGAAGCCCATCCCCTGGCGCAAGGCTACCGAGGACCAGCAGATTGCCATCCAGAGCGTATACAAGCGCAACCCCTACACAGGTGCACTGGAGCTCGATCCCAGCCAGATGAACTACCGCTACGAGGTGGTGGACTACACACAGGCTGCCCTGCGCAAGAACCAGCTCGACGCTGCTATGCGCGTGCGCAACACCGATGTGAAAATCAACCCCGACGAGGTGATTATGATTTCGAAGGACACGGCCTATATCAACGAAGAGGGAGAGATTGTGCGCGAAACCATCAACCGCCCGCTCTCAGGACCGCACGACTTTGTGAACACCTACATCGTCAACGTCTTCCCCGACACCACCTGCTGGGTGAACGACTTCCCCAATGCCAACAACGAGATGTACATGCAGCTCTACTTCAACCACCCCAACTACAACGACCATCCCGTAGTGGGCGTGAGCTGGGAGCAGGCCAATGCCTTCTGCGCGTGGCGCACAGAATACCTCTTGCGCGGCCTCGGCCCGCAAGCCAAGTATGTGCAACGCTACCGCCTGCCCACAGAGGCCGAGTGGGAATATGCTGCACGTGGCAAGGAGGGTACACTCTTCCCCTGGATGCAGGACGGTACCAAGAGTGACGAGGGCTGCTTCTATGCCAACTTCAAGCCCGAGCGCGGCAACTACACCAAGGACGGTAGCCTCATCACCACCAAGGCTGGTTCATACTCGGCCAATAGCCATGGCTTGTACGACATGGCAGGTAACGTAGCCGAATGGACATCGACCGTATACACCGAAGCCGGCGTGCTGCAGATGAGCGACATGAACCCCGAACTTGCATACAACGCAGCCAAGGAGGATCCCTATTATATGAAGAAGAAAACCGTGCGCGGCGGCTCGTGGAAAGACCCCGAAAAGTTTATCCAGTCAGTATCACGCACCTACGAATACCAGAACGAGACCCGCTCATATATCGGTTTCCGCTGCGTACGCTCCTATGTAGGCACAGCAAGAAAGTAAAAGAGTACCATTACATTGAACTAACCAGAATGCCCGGAGTGACCAACGTACTCCAGGAACAACAATAACTCATCTACTATGAAACAAAACAAAAGTGCAATCAGCCGCTTTCAGGACTTCCTGGAAACTGAGAAGGGACAAACCATATTGAACTACCTCTATAGCTGGGGTGCTGCAATCGTTATCCTGGGTGCCCTCTTCAAGCTCACCCACATCGAGGGCGCCGACCTCATGCTCTTCCTGGGTATGGGTACAGAGGTGCTCACCTTCATCGTCAACGGTTTTGAGCGTCAGACGAGCGTCAAGGAATCTGCTGCCCCCGCCACAGCCGGTGGTCCCGTCATCATCGGTGGTGCTCCCGTAGCAGCCGGCACCGTTGCCAGTGTTCCCGTTGCCGACACAGCCCCCGTAGCGGCAGTAGCAGCTGCAGGCGCTGCGCCCCAACTCGATGCCGAGGCCCTCACCGCAATGGCCAACATCGCCGCTGCCAATGCCGCCATCGCAGCCACAGGCGCCGCTTCGGCACCCGCCACGGCTGCTGCACCCATCATCGATGGCAAGGTGGATGTTCCCGAGTTGCAGCAGGTGACACAGGACTATGTCGACAAGTTGCGCGCCATCACCGAATCGTTCCAGCACATTGCCGATCAGTCATCGCAGCTTGAGGCCAGCGCCGACGAGGTAGAACGACTCAGCCGCAACCTCACCACCATCAACACCATCTACGAGATGCACCTCAAGAGCCTCGGCTCACAAATCGGCAACATCGACCAGGTGAACGACCAGACACGACGCATGGCCGAGCAGATTGAGGAACTCAACCGAGTATACGACCGCATGTTGCAGTCGATGACCGTGAACATGAACATTGGCCGCACCGCAAACGAACAGAATAAGCAAGCCTAACACACTGATTGACTATGGCAGGAACGAAAAAGCTGACACCGCGTCAGCGAATGATCAACTTGATGTACATCGTGCTGATGGCGATGCTTGCCCTCAACGTGTCGTCTGATGTGCTCAATGGCTTCACCATCGTCGACTCGGGCCTCACACGCAGTGCCGACAATGCTACCAAGCAAAACCAGGAAATCTTTCTGGACTTCGAGGCACAGATGCTCAAGAACCCCGAGAAGGTGGGCGAGTGGTATGCCAAGGCCAAGCGCGTGAAGGAGCTCTCCGACTCGGCTTGCAACTATGCCGAGGAACTGAAGGTGCGCATGGTGCAGGAGGCCGACGGAAAGAATGCCGACGTGCGCAACATCAAGAATAAGGAGGACCTCGAGGCCGCCAATTTCATCATGCTGTCACCCGTCACCGGAGAGGGCCAGAAGTTCTACGACCTCATCAACAACTACCGCGACCAGGTGGTGGCCATGATCACCGACACTGTGCAGCAACGAATCATAAGCAACAACTTCGACACATCGGTGCCCCAAAGCGAACTGGTATCGGGAAAGAACTGGCAACAATACAATTTTGAGAACATGCCCGTAGCGGCGGCAGTAACCCTGCTCACCAAGTTCCAGAACGACGTGCGTTATGCTGAAGGTGAAATCCTGCACGACCTCAAAGTGAACATTGATGCAACTGACGTTCGCGTGAACGAACTCAGCGCCTACGTTATCCCCACATCGCAGAACGTGGTGCGCGGCAACCGCTTCGGTGCCCGCATCATCATGGCAGCTGTCGACACCACCCAGCGCCCCAACATCTACATCAACGACAAGTTGGTGGAGACGGAGAACGGATGGTACGAAGTCCCTTGCAACAGCACCGGCGACTTCACCCTCAACGGCTACCTGGAGCTCTCCGACGGTTCGGGCGAGACCGTACGCCGCGAGTTCTCACAGAAGTACACCGTCGTTGACCCCATCGCCACCGTATCGGCATCGATGATGAACGTGCTCTATGCCGGCTACGACAACCCCATCGCCATCTCCGTGCCCGGCGTACCCAGCAACAAGGTATCGGCCCGCATCGCCAATGGCAATGGTACCCTGCGCCCCGCAGCAGGCGGATTCATCGCCCATCCCTCCAAGGTTGGCAGCGATGTGGTGATAGCCGTAAGTGCCGAGCAGGACGGTCGACAGATGAGCATGGGCGAGTACACCTTCCGTGTGCGCCAATTGCCCGACCCCACCCCTTTCATCGAGTACACCGACGAGAAGGGTGTCACCCAGCGTTACCGTGGTGGTGGTACCAAGTTGAGCAAGCAGGCACTGATGAGCGCCGACGGCATCATCGCGGCCATCGACGACGGATTGCTCAACATCGGTTTCCGCGTCATCAGCTTCGAGACTGTCACCTTCGACAACATGGGTAACGCCATGCCCGAGATATCCAACGGCACCAAGTTCTCTGACCGCCAAAAGAACACCTTCCGCCGCCTCACCCGTGGCAAGCGCTTCTACATCTCAAGCGTGAAGGCTGTGGGCCCCGATGGCATCGAGCGTCAGCTACCCTCAACATTGGAAGTAATCATCAATTAAAGATAACCATCCGAGTTCTCCGAGTACTCCGATAAAAACATAACAGACGATATGAAACTCAAATTCCTCATTGCAATAGCAGCCTTGGCTCTTTGCGCACAGGGCGCAATGGCGCAACCCAAATCGCGGATCCAGGCCCAAGCCGATGCCGACAAGAAGGCTGAAACCTCACTGAGCGAACGTGCCAAGGCACAGTATACCGCCCAGATGCCTGCCCCCACCGATGTAGTGTGGAAGCGCGACATCTACCGCACCTTAGACCTCACGAAAGAGAAGAACGCTGCCCTCTACTACCCCGTAGAGCCACTGGGCGATCGCGTCAACCTCTTTACCCTCATCATCCGTCTCGTGGCCGACGGCAAGGTACCCGCCTATGAGTACCGCTCTGACGGCAATGAGCTCTTCACCGAGGACAACAAGTACAAGGTGACCGACATGCTCGACAAGTTCTACATCTACTACGAAGACAAAGCCGGCAAGCCCACTATCGCCGACAGTGACATCCCCTCGGGCGAGGTACTGAGTTACTTCATCAAGGAGAGTTCCTTCTATGACCAGCGCACCGCCACCTACGCCACACGCGTCACCGCCATCTGCCCCGTGCTTCACCGCAGCGGCGACTTCGGAAGCGACGTAACCAAGTACCCTATGTTCTGGCTCAACTACGATGAGGTGAGTCCCTACTTCGGCATGACCCCCCTCATGACCAGCAGCTACAACAACGTGTCGAACATGAGCATCGACGACTACTTCGTACGTAGCCTCTACGAGGGTGACATCTACAAGACTGCCAACTTACAGAACAAACTCCTTGCACAATACTGCCCCAACGATACTGCCATGAAGGCCGAGCAGCAGCGTATCGAGCAAGAGCTCGTTACCTTCGAAAACAAGCTCTGGGGTATCGAGGCTCCCGACACCACTGCAGCCAAGAGCCCTGAGAAGAGCGGCAAGAAGGCCATCGCAGTGCGCCGCACCCCCACCCGTGCAGCCGCTGACGAGAGTGCCGAGAGCAAGACTGAAAGCAAGCCCGCCGCACAAGCTGCCCCCAAGGCTGAGAAGTCTACCGAAGAGAAAAAGAGCACCGTGCGCACCCCCCGCCAAAAGTCGGCCCCTGCCAACAAAGCCGCATCAAGCAGCCAGACCCTCTCGGTACGCCGTCAACGCAGATAATACGCTCTATGCTACCCATCCATTTCGCTCCGCTACAGGGGCACACCGATGACGTGTATCGCCGCACACACCATGCGCTGATAGGCGGCATCGAGCGTTATTACACCCCCTTCGTACGTGTGGAGGCCGGAGGTATCCGCTCCAAGGACCGCCGCGACGTCGATCCCAAGAACAATGCAGGCACCCCAGTCACCCCGCAGCTCATCTTCAGCAGCTGCAAGGAGCTGGACTACCTCCTCGGAGAGATGGAATCACTCGGCTACACGACCATCGACCTCAACATGGGATGCCCCTTCCCGCTGCAGGCACGGCACGGGCGCGGTTCGGGACTCCTCGCGCACACTGATGTCGTATCTGAAGTGGCAGCCATCATCAAGGCCCATGCCCACCTTACCTTCTCTGTCAAGATGCGCCTCGGATGGGACAATGCCGAAGAGTGGAAGCCCGTGCTCGACATCCTCAACGACACTCCCCTTGCCCACATCGCCCTGCATCCACGCACCGGCACACAGCAATACAAAGGTGCCATCGATATGAAAGCCTTCGAGGCATTCTACGAGGCCTGCTGCCACCCGCTCATATACAACGGTGACCTCACCACTCCGGCACAGATGCACGAAATGGAGGAGCGCTATCCTCGCTTAGGCGGACTCATGCTCGGGCGCGGACTCCTTGCCCGCCCTACCCTGGCCTCCGAGTATGCACAGGAGCAAGAACTTTCCCATACCGAACAGCTACGTACCCTGCGCACGCTGCATGGCAAACTGATGGAACAGTATGCACAGATAGTCAAGGGCGATGCTCAACTGCATAGCAAAATGCGCCCCTTCTGGGAATACACCGAGACCCTCATCGGGCACAAGCCCTATAAAAAGATAATGAAGGCCGGAAACCTACGGAACTATATGAATGCAATAGAGGAGTTGCGATGAGCAACTCCTCTATTGTATAATTGACGATCAACTGCGTCAAGTATCAAGGCTCCTTACGCCTCCCCCTTGAAGTCGCTGATGCGAGGCACGTAGGTACCCTTGCTCTGCTGTTCGGGCAGACGGATGGGACCGAAGGTCTGCTCATACTTCTTGAGGTTGTCCTGCAATGCGTGCATCAAGCGTAGCGCATGCTCCGGGGTAAGGATTGCACGTGTCTGCACCTGCGCCTTAGGCATGCCAGGGAGCACACGGATGAGGTCCATAATAAACTCTGACGAAGAGTGTGAGATGACAGCCAGGTTGCAGTAGGTGCCCTGCGCTACATCCTCCTTCAGCTCAATCTGAAGTTGGTTTTCGGGTTTCTTTGTATCCATATCAATTGATGTTTAATTCGTTCAGTCACTTTCTGTATTCAGCCAGGTTACTCAAGTCGTTCTTCTGTCGCTGGTATGTGGGCGAAGCGTCAAGAGCATCGATGAGGTCATCGTTGAAGAGATCGTCTCCCTCCATCACGAAGGCATGGATGGTGCGCTTGGCAGCGAGGTTGTCGTCGCCATAGTAGTGCGATATCATCTCGGCACTCTTCTTCTCATCCTCCTTACGTGTGGCCTCTGCCTCGGGGTTCTCATCCTGCACGGGCTCCTCGGCATCCTTCTCGACCTTGATGGTCGTGTCGCTCATGCCGGGGATGTTGCTCACGCCGAATCCCGTAGCGAGAATGGTGATCTTCACCTCCTCGTCGAGCGAGTCGTCGGTTGCCAATCCCCAGATTACCTCGATGTCCTTGCTCACAAACCTCTCCGTGAAACGGCTGATCTCCTCCATCTCCTCCACCATGAGCGGGTGCTTGGTGCTTCCATAGATATTGAAGAGAATCTTCTTAGAGTTATAGATATCATTGTCATTGAGCAGCGGTGAGTGCAGCGCATTCTCGATAGCCTCGACCAGACGGCGCTCGCCCTTACCCAAACCGTAACTCATGATGGCCACGCCACCATCGCGCAGCACCTTGCTCACATCGCGGAAGTCGAGGTTAATGATACCCTCGGTGGTGATAATCTCCGAAATACTCTTCACTGCGATGGTGAGCGTCTCATCCACGCGTAAGAAGGCATCATATACATTGCAGTTCTGATAGATGTCGAAGATACGTTCATTGTTGATCACGAGCAGCGCATCCACATGCTTCGAGATGGCATCCACACCCTTGAGAGCCTGCACGATCTTGGGTCGCAACTCAAACTTGAAGGGGATGGTCACTACACCTACGGTAAGTACGCCAGCCTCCTTGGCGGCACGCGCTACCACAGGGGCCGCTCCGGTACCTGTACCACCACCCATACCGGCAGTGATGAAGACCATCTCGGTGCTGTCCTGGAACTGTGCACGGATATCCTCGATGTTCTCCTCTGCTGCCTGACGCGCCACCTCAGGATCATTACCGGCACCAAGTCCCTTGGTCGTGTTGCGACCAATCTGCAGTTTCACGGGAATACTCGACTTGGCCAACGCCTGATTGTCGGTATTACACAGGACGAATGACACGTTCTTGATACCCGTTTGGTACATATTCTTTACGGCATTGCCGCCGCCACCGCCCACACCGATGACCTTAATGATATTGGACTCCTCGGTAGGCAAGTCAAAAGGCATAATATCGTTATCGCTCATAGCTTATATCCTGTATTTTATTTGTTGTTATCATCATCATTCAGGAAGTCTGAGGCAAGCTTATCAATGTTGTCGCTCATTGACTTCATCTTCTTCACGATACCCGAAAAGAAGCCATTGGTTCGAGCCTGACGGGCAGCCTGCATAGCAGCCTTCTTCTCCTCGGCCTCCTTGATTTTCTGCTGGCGCAAAGCAGCAAGTTCCTCATCCCGCTTGACCTGTGCACTCTCGCCATCATCGGTGAAGAGGTCCATGGTCACGGCACGCTTTTCGTCCTCGGGAGCAATCTCCATGGACATCATGCTCTGACAGCAGCAGTCGGTACCCTCCATGAGCAGACCCACGAGTACGCCTTGCGTACCCTCTTCGGGGCGCTCCAAGGTATTCCACTCCACCTTGGTTTCAGTCTTGTAGGCCAAGCGCGCCTTGCTCAGCTGTGCCTTTTTGGCTATCGCCTCCTTGAAACCCTTCAAGTTGATGCCACCGCCGCAGCATACCACACCAGCCATCAGTTGCTTGTCAGTGTAGCCCGAGGCCTTTATCTGGTGACATACATTGAGGATAATCTCCTCGAAACGGGCCTCAATCACCTCCTGCACCTTACTGAGCGCAATGGTGCGGTTGTCATCCAGCATGATCTCTCCATCGCCCTGCGCCGTCAGTCCATACTCACACTTGATGCGCTCAGCCTCCTGTTCGTCGAGTTGCAACGAACACAAGTCACGCGTGATGTTCTGTCCACCCATGGGAATCACCGTGAGGAAACGCAAGCATCCTCCCTTGTATACCGACAACGTCGTAGTGTCGGCACCGAAGTCCACGAGCACACAGCCCTGACGTCGCTCATTCTCGGTGAGCAGCACATTAGCCGCCACGAGAGGCGGTATCGACGTATCGGCAATGTCTATCTTCGCAATCTCAAAGCTCTTGGCCGTGTTCTGCATCACCGAAGTGCGGGCCAGAATGTTCAGATAGTTACCCTCCACCTGCGTGCAGTTTACACCCACTGGATTGTTCAGCAGGTTGTTGCCAATCTTATACTCCTGCGACACCATCAGCAGCATATCGTGTCCCGGATACTGCTTGGTAGCGTTAGCCTCCTCCATGTCGGTCACCACCTCTTCGGTCACACGCATCTCCTCCTCGAAGGTACGCACCACCGTGTTCTGTTCCGAGTGCAGCGTATAGCCGCCCACACCCACATATACCTGTTCGATCGTCGCATTGCAAAGCTCCGGTTCCAGACAGTTGATGAGGTTCGACAAGCACTGGGCCGTTTGGTCGATGTTGTACACCACGCCACGGCGCACAAAGCCCGATGCCGGTTCGCTGGCATAGGCCAGCACCTGCAAGCTACCGTCGGACTGCTTGCGTCCTACGGCACCTGCAATCTTCGACGAACCGAGTTCGATTGCTACGATTAAGTCATTTGTTACCATATCCTGTATTTGATGAATCTGTTTATTTTTTTGTTCCTATCACTTGGTTGCTGTAGTCCAGATTGATGCGAGAATACTTGTTCCATCCCACTTGAGTCAGTCCCTTCTCGTAGAAGGTATACAGCTTTTCAAACTTTCTGGCATAGTTCCCGGGGCGTCCCAGCACGATAGTGTGGTCGCCCACGCGGGGCACCAATTCAATCTCGTGCGTAGCTGTCACGTGCACCTGGGCAATCTGTGCCTTCCAGAACTCGTCGTTCTGCACATACTGTGCCAGCTCCAGCAGTTCGTTACAGGCAAACTTGCGCGTGATGTGTCCGGTTGCCACAGGCAAGTACACCGCCTTCGAAATGCGCTCGATTACCTCACCCTCCTCGTCAATGTAGTAGTTTTCGCCGTTGTTGGCAATCACATGCAGGATGGGGCATCGGCACTCCACCTCAATGCCCAGGTATCCGCCCACGGTCTTGTAGCACTCGCTTTTGCGCACCAGCGGTGCTGCGTCCAGCGCCTTCTCAACCGCCCGCAAGTTCACCTCCTCCATCAACTTGCCCGTAGGGTCCAGTCCGCTCTTGCGCAGCAGACTGAGCACATCATTCGTGTTCATATACCCCACCTCGGTACTGTCTGCAATCTCCAGCTTGACGCCCAGACACACCTGGTCGGCAGGTTTGTTCGAGAAGGCGATTGCCCCCACCACGATGTAGGCCGCCAACAAGGCGAGCACGATGGTTGAAATCCATTTCTTCATAAGGCCGAAGTCAAAATGTCAGTAATCTGCGATGCATAGTTCTCAATGTCTCCCGCTCCCAACGACACCAGCACCTCGAGGTTATCCTTCATGGCCTCCACCGTTGCCAGCACCTCCTCCTTGGTTATCATCCGTTTCTCAACGCCCTCCTTCAGGTTATCGTATATGAGCGCGCTCGTCACACCCGGTATGGGCTCCTCGCGGGCGGGATAGATATCGGTAAGTATCACTTCATCGAAGAGCGAGAGGCTCTCGGCAAACTCACGATAGAAGTCGTTGGTGCGCGAATATAGGTGCGGTTGGAATATCACCGTCACCTTGCGTCCGGCATAGAGTTCACGTATCGAGAGTGCACTTTGGCGTATCTCGGCAGGGTGGTGCGCATAGTCGGTGAGGAACACCTTCGCCTCCGTCTTCAGTTTGAAATCGAAGCGGCGCTCCACCCCACGGAAGCTCGCCATGCCTTCGCGCAGTTCCTCGTCTGTAACTCCACACAGCTGAGCCATCGCCATGGCGGCAATGCCATTGTCGATATTGATGCTCAGGGGCACACCCAGGCGAATATCCTTCACGGTGCCCTGCGGCGACACAAAGTCGAACACGACCTCACCCCCTCCGATGCGCACGTTCCCGGCGTGGTAGTCGCCCTCGTGACGCGAGTAAGTCAGCACACGTACCCCCTCCTGCACACGCGGCTTAATCTCCAGCCCCTCATGAATGATGAGCGCTCCTTCGGGGTCGATGAGCGAGGTGTAGTGTTCAAAGCTCTCCCAATAGGCTTCGGGCGTACCATATATATCCAGATGGTCGGGGTCGGTAGAGGTAATCACCGACATGTAGGGTCGCAGCTGATGGAACGAGCGGTCAAACTCATCAGCCTCGATCACCACATAGTCGCTCTTGTCGCTCAGCAGCAGGTTGGTGCCATAGTTTTGCGATATGCCGCCCAAGAAAGCCGTCGCTCCCACGTGCGAATTGTATATCAGGTGCGCAGCCATGGCCGAAGTGGTCGTCTTTCCGTGCGTACCCGCCGCACACAAGCCGCGTCGGCTACGTGTAATGGTACCCAGCACTTGGGCACGCTTCTGAATCTCGAATCCCTGTTCGCTGAACCACACCAGTTCGCTATGCGTACAGGGCACAGCAGGTGTATACACCACCAGCGTATGTTCCTTGTCCTTGCAGCACTCGGGGATCAGTGCGCAGTCGTCCTCATAGTGTATGACAGCCCCTTCGGCACACAGACGTTCAGTGAGCGCACTTGCCGTGCGGTCGTAGCCCGCCACCGCCTTGCCCAGCGACAAGAAATAGCGTACCAGGGCACTCATACCGATGCCACCAGCCCCGATGAAATATACCGACTTTATCGTATCAATGTTCATGTTCGTTTCTTCCTTAAGAACCAAATGAATATACCTTTCCTAATTTAGCCGCGAAGATACATAAAATAAATGACAAAGAACCATGCACAGCCGACAATTATTTTAGGAATAATTCATTAAGAAAGATGGCACTCTCTAAATAGAGAGCACCATCCTATATCATTTCTATCATTCACGAACCGATCTACCAGGCTCAACAACAAAGGAGTCGCAACAATTCCTGTAGCGTCGCCCCATCAAAGTAGCGTTGTACATCCATGCCGGATAGACACTGTTCAATATACATCGCCTCATAGTGCACCCCCACGAGCGCCTCCTCCAAAGCTACCGGCGACAAGTTGCCGATGAAGTCACCTCCGAAAGAACAAGATACTATTACACCGTTGCATAACCTGATTGTCACCTCCACGGTGCCACAGCGCAGACGCTCCTTGCGCGTCACGATGCACTCCTCCCCCACTCCCTGTACATGCGGAGTCACACTGCGTCTGAAGGTCCAATCCTCCGTGGCAAACTTCCCGCGCGCCATGCGTGCAATCTCCTCCAGCTGGTGCGGCTGCAACACATACTCGACATCCCTGTACTCACACGAAAGGTAGCGCTCGAGCCGTCCCTTGAAGTCTGCTACATCCATCACCCCCGGCAGGCATTCGCGCAGGTTCGTCACGCGGCTCCGAACCGAGACGATACCCTTAGCCTCCAGTTTCCCGACAGGCGGGTTCAGTGCGCGTTCCAGCACCTCGAGGTCCACGTCGAACATCAGCGTTCCATGCACCATGAGGCGATCCTTATACACCCGCTTGGCATAGCCCGATACCTTACGTCCACCTACCAATATATCGTTCCGTCCCGAGAGTTCCGCCTCCACGCCCAGCGCTTGCAGCGCCTGCAGCATGTAGCGCGTATATTCCGGGTAATCCCTATTGAGGTCGGCCGCACGGCCCACGATGGTATAATTCAGGTTGCCCAAGTCGTGATACACCGCTCCGCCTCCCGTCACACGGCGCACTAGCGCGATGTCGTTCCGCTTCAGGTAGTCGAGGTCCACCTCAGCATATGCATTCTGGTTCAGTCCGATGATTACAGCCGAGCGGTTCTGCCAAAGGAAGAAGAGCGGTTCGTCCAGCGACAACTGCTGCAAGGCATATTCGTCGAATGCCATGTTGAAGTAGGGGTCTGTGCTTAGGTTCTTGAGATAGCGCATAGGATAAGCCTAAGAGAGGGCGCTTTCACACGCCCTCATTGAGATTCTGTTTTTAGTTTTTATATTCAGTCGTTCCTTAATACTCATCGCCATAGCGTTCGCGCGTAATCTGCTCCAGCGACTTGCCACGCGTATCGGGACATCCGATGACGCCTACCACTAACGAGGTGAGCAGTAACCCGATCATGCAGTAGGCAGCTACGGTGAATCCCTCTCCATTCTCGCCATAGATATAGGTGAAGGCCAGTCCCCAAGCAGCCGAGAGTCCGCGTACCACGAAGAACATAAGTCCCTGCGCACCCGCACGGAACTTCGCGGGGAACAGCTCCGACCCCCACAAGGCATAGAATATCTGCACCGAGATACCACCATTGATACCCCATAATATTGAGAACAGCCATAGAGCAGCCATATCATTTACTCCACCGAGGATGACAACCCAGGTAGCCAAAGCTGCCAATAGGCCTAACACATAGAGCAACTTGTGCGACACACGGTCAATAAAGAACGAGACACCAAATGTCACTACCACCACGATGACCCATCCCACGCAGCTCAGCATGTTGGCATACTCATTGGTGAGTCCGCCCGCTGTCTCGTAGATATGCGGTTGGAAGAATCCCATCACCGATGCCACCAGATTCCAGGTGAGATAGATGACTGCCAGATAGCATGCGGTCTTCACCACCTTGGCATTTGTAAACAGCAGTTTGAAGGCATGCAACAACCCCGTGTCCTCGCCCTTCGCCTTAGCGGCGTTGCGAGTCTCGGTCCACTCCTTGCTCTCCTCAAGCTTACGCTGCATATTCCATGCGATGAAGGCCACCACAAAGAGAGAGAAGAAAACCACACGCGAACTGAACACGTTGAGTGCGTCGCCAGCCAGTTCCTTGCCACCGATGAGATGACCGATGCTCTCCACCCAACCAAACAGGTAACCACCAGGTGCAAATAGCATACCAAGCAACAGGATAATCATCGGGCCAAAGCCCCATGACATCTGCGAGATACAGATATTACGGCCACGGTTGTTGACCTCCGAGCTTTCCGATATGTAGGTCCACGATGCCGGCACCCCGACACCTACCGATATACCCGTAACCAAGAAACCCGCCAGCAGCATGGGGAAGTTTACCGAGCACATCACGAGCAGCACGCCTACCATGTACACCAATAGGTTATAAGTATAAATAAACTTACGGCCATACTTGTCGGCCAGGAATCCGCCGATGATGGCACCGATGGCAGCACCCAAACAGTTTGCACTGATGAAGTTGAGCCATCCCAAGTGCACCTCCGACAGTCCCAAGTAGTTCTGCCACAGGGTAAGTCCGCTCGCACCGGCCACAATGGCACCGGCATCCAGATAATTGGTGAGAGATACCGCGATGGTACTCTTCAGACTATTACTTTTCTCTGACATAGTATTTCTTCTGTTAGGTTATCGTTTGCTGGTCACTTCGGCCACATACTTGTCGATCTCGGCAATGAAGCCGTCGCCAACGGGCACGTTGTTCTTCAGGCAGAACATGTCATACACTGCCTGCCAAGGCATTGCCTTCTGCTCTTCCATCACTGCCAACAGCTTGTATCCCTCGCCGGCGAGTTCATACTGAGCCAGCAACTCGCGGGGCTCAAGCAGTGCACGCAGCATGCACTTCTGTGCCGAGCGCGAACCGATAACATAGGCACCGATGCGGTTAATAGAGCCATCGAAGAAGTCCAATCCGTAGTGCACACGGTCCAGCGCACCAGCACGCACAATCTCTGAGAAGAGTTCTTGAGTGGGATCATCCATGATGGTCACATGGTCAGAGTCCCAGCGCACGGGGCGCGACACGTGCAACATCAGTTCCTTCACGAAAGGCAACACCGCACTCACCTTGTCGGCCGGACTCTCGGTTGGATGGTAGTGACCTGTGTCGATGGTCAGTATCTTGTCGTACTTAGCCGCATAGGCCGTGTAGAAATCGTGCGAACCCACGGTGAAACTCTCCAATCCGATACCGAACACCTTACCCTCGATACAATCCTTCATCATAGGCTGCGGCTTGGCGAAGATCTCGTCGAGCGACTGCTTCAGCAAGTTGCGATACAGCGCATGGTTCACGCTCACATCCTTGCAACCGTCGTGCACCCAGAGGTTCATGATACAGGGGTCGCCCTGTGCCTCACCCATCGCGTTGGCTATGTCGCGGCATCGCTTGGTATGCTCAATCCAGAAGTCGCGCACACCCTTGTCGGGGTTCGATAGCGAGAGACTGCCGCTCTTCGGGTGTGAGAACGACGATGAGTTGAAGTCCAGCATCGTGCCGTACTCCTTCGCCCAATCGATCCAGCTCTGAAAGTGCTCCACTGTCACCTCATCGCGGTCAACCACCTTACCCTGGAAGTCGCCGTAGATTTCATGTAGGTTCAAACGGTGCGTACCGGGAATCAGCGACTTGGCCTTCAGTACATCCTGGCGCAGTTCGTCGATATTACGTGCAGCACCGGGGAAGTCGCCGGTCGACTGTATACCACCCGACATGGCTCCGGCCTGTACCTCGAAACCCTTCACGTCATCGGCCTGCCAACAATGCATGCTCAGATGGAAGTCCTGCAGCTGCTCCAGTACCTCATCTGTATCAATACCCAGAGCTGCATAGCGCTCCTTCGCAATCTCATACGCTTTCAATATAAGTTCCTCTTTCATAATCACTAGATTTTATAGTTGTTTTATTTTTTAATTCTCGACTTTCAATTGTTAACTTAAATTATATGTCTTCCCTAAACACTCTCAAATAATGCTCATACCCCTTGTCCCAAGTCTCAGCATCCTCCGGTGCGAAAGTCGCCGTCTCCACCGAGTCTGCAATGAGTCGGCGCATGGCAGCGATATCGCCTACCACATTTGCCGACTTGGCCTGTAACATGATATTACCAATCGCCGTGCACTCGCTGGGTCCGGCCACCACAGGCACGCCTACGGCATTGCAGGTAAACTGGTTCAACACATTGTTGCGCGAACCACCACCGATCACGTGCAATGCCTCGATAGGGCACGGAGACATCTGCTGCAAGAAACCGAACACCTGACGATAGCGCAAGGCCAGGCTCTCAAAAATGCATCGCGTCACCTCACCATGAGTCTGCGGCTCGGGCTGGTCCGTCGCGCGGCAATAGCCACGGATAGCCTCCAACATCGATGCCGGGTTAGCGAAACAGGGCGCATCGGGGTTTATCACACTGCGGAAAGCCGGTGCAGCCAACGCCGCCTCGATGAGCTCGCCATACGAGTAGTTCTCCGTCCACTCCTTGCGACAACGCTCCAGTAGCCACATGCCACATATATTCTTCAAGAATCGCGTGGTACCCTCCACGCCACCTTCGTTCGTAAAATTCTTGTCAAAACTTTCCTCATTGATGATAGCCTCCTTCACCTCGATGCCCATGAGCGACCAAGTACCCGAGCTCAAGTAGGCGAAGCGCTCGTTCATAGCCGGCACTGCCGCTACGGCCGATGCCGTGTCGTGTCCGGCCACGGCAATCACTGGCACCGCGCCCAGTCCCGTCTGCCGCTGCACCTCCTCGCTCAACACTCCGATTTGTTCGCCCGGGAACACGAATCGGCCAAACTGACTTGCCTTCACACCACACACATCAAGCAGTTCTTGTTCCAACTGTTTCGTGCGCGGATTGAGAAATTGCGATGTCGAGGCGATGGTATACTCCGTCACCTTGTTACCCGTGAGCATATAGCCCAGTGCGTCGGGCATGAAGAGAATCGATTCGGCCGCCTCCAGCGCACTGTCGCCCGCCTTGCGCAACGTGTAGAGTTGGAACAACGAGTTGAAGTTCATAAACTGAATGCCCGTGAGGTCATACACCCTCTCCTTGGCGATACGCGCAAAATACTCCTCCATGGCACCCACCGTATGCGGGTCGCGGTAGCAGTAAGGGTTGCGCATCAATGCGCCGTCGCGTCCAATGAAAGCAAAGTCCACGCCCCAAGTGTCGATACCCACCGAAGCAATCTCGATGCCCTCGCGCGCCACCACCTTGAGTCCACCGATAATCTCGTTGTACAAGGCATATATGTCCCAATAGAAATGTCCGCCCGTCTCTATGATATGGTTGGGAAATCGCGTGAGTTCACGCAACTCGAGGTTCCCCTCCGAGAGTGTACCCAGTATGGTGCGTCCGCTGGTGGCGCCCAGGTCCACGGCAAAGAAATGTGTCTGTTTCATATCGTATATCGATGGTTATTAGATTCTGCCGGTGCCACGGCACAACGCGCGCAGCATAGAACTTCAAGCCACAAATATAGTACATTTTTTTCATCTTGCACCATTTTGGCAAAGAAAATTCCGTTCAAATGCATCAAAGACGCATCGTATACGACGCAACCGGTGGTGTTCAACAAACGACACAAAGGGAACAAGGTAGCACGCAAGCAGACAACAACTGCATAAACAAAAAAACCGCACGAAGCTCACGACCAATGAGGATACCAATCCTAAAGATTCTATGAGAAACTAAGAACTTGGTTACTCAATCACTTGACACTTGAGGCAGCGCACGATGACGCGACGTTCGTCGTGGAGGGTGGTGGCGAAGAGATAGATGTCGCCGCCATCGGAGAGTTTGAGGCGCTTGCGCAACACCTCGGGACGCTCGGGGAAATTGCGCACGGCGAGGTTGGCTTTCTTAACCTCGGAGGAGAGACGCTTGAGCTCATTTTTGCCGAATCCATCGGTGCTTATGACCTGAAAGATACGGCCGGGAAAGTCGGGAACAAGGGTGTCGGAGGTGTAGAGGTGAGTGTTGGGGTGGAGTTTCTTGAGTCCCCAGCGCTGGGCGGGGAGGCGGAAGCAACCAGCTTTCATGAGGGAGCTGTTGGGCTCATAGAGGTAGCGTCCCACGGTGGCAGTATAGGTGCACTGGGCAGCAGCCTCATCGGCGGCAGTGTAGTGAAAGGACTGCACAGTGGCACCATGGAAGTTGACGGTGTAGATGGTGGGCTCGTGGGTGGCAGTGGCAGCGAGAATGAGGAGGAGTTCCTTGCATTCGTTGCTGACGGACACGACATGCACTTCGCTGACACTGCGGAGTTCGCGCATGGCTTGGGAGATGTCGAGCATAGGGGAACACTTGATCATGACACGCGAGGCCTTGTGCAGCAACTGGGACTCAAGATGGCTGACGTCGGGTTCACAATCGGCCAGGGCCACGACCTTGTTGCCGATACCGTCGCGACGAGCGGGATCGACAAAAAGCCAGTCTTGCGGGGGAAGGGCGGCGAGAAGCTCAGTGCTGTTGCCGTGAAGCACGGTGATGGATTTACCCAGAAGGGCAAAATTGTGGGTGGCGATGCGGCAGAGTTCTTCGTTACGTTCGATATAAGTGGTAGCGGCAAAGCGGTCGGACATGTAGCTGCAGTCGATGCCGAAACCTCCAGTGAGGTCGGCGAGGCGCTGCCCATGGATGAGCGATGCCTTGTATCGAGCTGTGACCTCAGAGGAACACTGTTCCATGGAAAGACGCACGGGATAGACGAGTCCTTCGGTAGCAGCCCAGGCGGGGAGTTTGACGGCGGCGATGCGGCGCCCTTCGATCTGAGTGGCGGCCACACGCATGTCGACCTGCGGGTAGCGGGCAGCCCGCAAGGCAAGGGTGCGCACGTCGTCGGTAGCGTGCTCGCGGATGAAGGCTTGGGTGTGGGGGTCGATCATAGATGTGTGGCTTATCGGCAACGAAGTTAGTGTATCGGGAGGAATTGACAAAATTTTTTAACTAAAAAGAACAGAGGCGCTACCTCGCGGCAGCACCTCTGCAGGGGTCGAGGCAATAGGAAATTGCCTCTATTGAAGGGAGGGAATGTAATCTCCTTGATTATTCCTCGCGGCGGCGGGGACGACGGTCACCACGGTCACCACGCTCAGCACGCTCGGGACGCTCACGACGGGGACGTGCGGGACGCTCCTCGTAACCTTCGGGTTTCTCAAGAAGCACGCGGCGTGAAAGCTTGAACTTACCAGTCTTGGGGTCGATCTCGAGGAGCTTAACCTCTAACTCGTCGCCCTCCTGGATACCAGTCTCTTCCATAGTCTCGAAACGTTTCCAATCGATTTCTGAGATGTGGAGCAAACCATCGCGACCAGCCATGAACTCAACGAATGCACCATAGGGCATCACGCTGCGAACCTTGCCAGTGTATACCTCACCTACCTCAGGAACAGCTACGATAGCACGAATCTTGGCGAGTGCTGCATCGATAACCTCCTTGCAAGTACCGGCAACCTCAACCTTACCTACACCGTCAACCTCGTCGATAGAGATGGTAGCACCAGTCTCCTCCTGCATACCCTGGATAATCTTTCCACCCGGGCCAATGACAGCTCCGATGAACTCCTTAGGAATGGTGAGTGATACAATGCGGGGTGCGTGAGGCTTGAGATCTTCACGGGGCTCGGCGATGCACTCGGTGATTTTGCCGAGGATGTGGAGACGTGCGTCACGTGCCTGGTAGAGAGCCTTCTCGAGGATCTCGTATGAGAGACCATCGCACTTGATGTCCATCTGGGTGGCGGTGAGACCGTCGGCAGTACCAGTGGTCTTGAAGTCCATGTCGCCCAAGTGGTCCTCATCGCCGAGGATGTCGCTGAGCACGGCATACTTCTCTTCGCCAGCGTTCTTGATAAGACCCATGGCGATACCTGATACCGGCTTGCGGATGGGTACACCAGCGTCCATGAGAGCAAGCGTACCAGCACATACAGTAGCCATAGAAGAAGAGCCGTTTGACTCGAGGATATCAGATACTACGCGTACGCAGTAAGGATAGTCAGCAGGGAGAACCTCCTTCAAGCCACGCCATGCGAGGTGACCATGACCGATCTCGCGACGGCCTACACCACGCTGAGCCTTGGCCTCACCGGTAGAGAAGGGAGGGAAGTTATAGTGGAGGAGGAAACGCTCACGTGACTGGTTGAGCACGTCGTCGATGATCTTCTCATCAGACTTGGTACCGAGTGTCACTGTAGTCAATGACTGAGTCTCACCACGGGTAAACACAGCTGAGCCGTGAGGACCGGGCAAGTAGTCAACCTCGCACCAGATGGGACGGATATCGGTAGTAGCACGACCATCGAGACGCTTGCCCTCGTCGAGGATGCAGCGACGCATAGCGTCCTTCTCTACATCGTGGTAGTAGCGGTTGATGAGTGACATCTTCTCAGCGAGCTCGTCGGCATCCATCTCGGCGTGCGCCTCGGTGTAGGCAACCTTGAACTCTTCACGTACGGCCTCGAAGGCCTCGGCACGAGCGTGCTTGTCGCGATTACCCTCAGCAGCGATAGCGTAAGCCTTGTCGTAGCAAGCAGCCTTTACCTCGGCGCGAAGCTCCTCGTCGTTCACCTCGTGGCAGTACTCGCGCTTCACGGTAGAGCCTACAGCCTCCATAAGTTCAATCTGCGCCTGGCACTGTACCTTGATAGCCTCGTGAGCGGCCTTCAAAGCCTCCAAGAGGTCGAGTTCTGAAACCTCCTTCATCTCACCCTCAACCATCATGATGTTGTCAATGGTAGCACCTACCATAAGGTCCATATCAGCCTTCTCGAGCTGTGCGAAGGTGGGGTTGATAACGAACTCGCCATCGATGCGTGCTACGCGAACCTCAGAGATGGGGCCGTTGAAGGGGATGTCTGATACGGCCAAAGCAGCAGAAGCTGCGAAGCCTGCCAATGCGTCGGGCATATCTACACCGTCGGCAGAGAAGAGGATGATGTTAACGTATACCTCGGCATGGTAGTTGTCGGGGAAGAGGGGACGCAAAGCGCGGTCCACCAAACGACATGTCAGAATCTCATTGTCCGAAGCTTTACCCTCGCGCTTGGTGAAGCCACCGGGATAACGGCCAAATGAGGCATATTTTTCTCTGTACTCAACCTGTAAAGGCATGAAATCTGTGCCGGGAACTGCATCTTTGGCGGCACATACGGTAGCGAGCAGCACGGTGTTACCCATGCGGAGCACTACAGAGCCGTCGGCCTGCTTGGCCAATTTCCCGGTTTCCAACGTGATGACTCTTCCGTCGGGGAGAGCCACTGATTTTGTAATCGGATTCATCTTAACTTATTAATATATATTACGTCTAAATTGATATTTCAATCCAAAAATCGGGCAAAGATAGTAAAAAGTTGGCACTATCACATCGAAACCGCAAAAATATTATCGCTAATTCAGTGTTTTTCTTTAATTTTGCGCCCAAAATAAAACAAAATGATGAGAAAACTGCAAAATATCCTTATTCTGACCGCTTTACTCGTAGCGGCAAGCTGCACAAAGCAGTCCATGGCAACCATCGAAGGTGCCATCACTGAAGCAAATGAGAAAACATTGTATCTCGATTTCCTCGGGGTGACGAAGGTGAACGTGTGCGACTCGGCTAAGTTGGATGCCGACGGAAATTTCCGCTTCCAGGTACCCGTGCCCGAGTGCTTCGACTTCTACCGTCTGCGCATCGGCAAGGAGGTGGTGTACCTGTCGGTGGACTCAACCGAAACGCTGCGCGTGAGCGCGGCACTGCCCACCATGAGCGTGGCCTACGAGGTGGAAGGCTCGGAGGACAACCTGATGCTGAAGGAGCTGGTGCGCAAACAGGGCGAACTGCAGAGCAACGTGCTGAGGGTATCGCGCAATGCAGGCCCCGAGATCGGCATAGCAAGCCAGCGTATCGACACCTTGGTGGAGCGCTACAAGAGGGAGGTGCGCATGGAGTACATTTACCCCGACCCGGGAAAGCCTTATGCTTACTTTGCGCTGTTTCAGCGCTTGAACGGAGTTCACATCTTCGATCCTACCCTCACCCGCGACGACATCCGCTGTTTTGCTGCCGTGGCTACAAACCTGGATCTCTTCCATCCCGAGGCTGAGCGCACCCGTAACATCAAGAGCATCGCAATTAAAGGAATAAAGAACACCCGTCCGGCACAACCCATCGACCTGAGTGCGTTGCAAGACAAGATTGTGGAGACATCGATCATCGACATCGCTCTGCCCGACATCGACGGTGCTATCCGCCGCCTCACAGACTTGAAGGGTAAGGTGGTGATGCTCGATTTCACGGTATATGGCCATGAACAATCGGCTGCACGCGTGATCATCTTGCGCGAATTGTATAAGAAGTATGCCGATGAGGGATTCGAAATCTACCAGGTGAGCCTCGACAGCAACGAGCACTTCTGGAAGACTGCCGCAGACAACATCCCTTGGGTGTGTGTGCGCGACAACGAGGCACCCTACAGCCAGGCGGCCAACCTGTATGGCGTGCGTGAACTGCCAACCTACTTCCTCATCAACCGCGCCAACGAACTGGTAAAGCGCGACGTTGACGTCAAGGACCTGGAGACGGAGTTGCAACAGCTGTTGAAGGAATAAGAAAAAAGAAGCACTCCGAGTGCTTCTTTTTTTGTCAACGGACAACAGTCAACGGTCAACAGTCTCAAACTATATGTTTTCGTTCTTTATTGTCAATATGCAACAGTTGGCCTCCGGATGGTTCCTTTAACCTCAAAACCTTAACCGCGCAAAGCGCTTACACCGTAGCAAAGCCACCTTACTTATAACTCTCCACCATACGGAAGAGGCGGTTCCAGCGGATCTTGCCGTCAAACCAGTCGCGATCTTTGTCAAGCGAGAGCCAGATGAGGATGGGTTTACCGACAATGTGGTCCTCGGGAACGAAACCCCAGAAACGAGAGTCGAGGCTATTGTGGCGGTTGTCACCCTGCATCCAGTAATAGTCCATAGTAAAGGTATATTCGGTGGCCTCAGCGCCATTGATATAAATCTTGCCATCGCGCACCTGCAGGTCATTGCCCTCGTATACGGCAATGGGACGCTCATAGAAGGGAAGGTTGTCGAGCGTGAGGGCAATGGTAGCGCCACGTTGGGGGATCCACAGGGGGCCATAGTTGTCGATGCTCCAACCAGTACGCTTGTTGACGGGATAGAGGCCCTCACCATGTGCTTCGAGGTAGGGGGTGATGCTGTCGACCACCTCGGGATGGCTGCTCAATATCTCTACAGCCTTCTGCGTAAGGGGGAGCATGTAGAGAGTACCTTCGGGGTTGTGGTTTGCAAGATCCTCCTTGCTGATACCTGCCTCGCGACGCAACTTCTCGCCAATGGGGCGCTTGGTGTTAATGTAGTAGGTGTACTGCACATTGTCGGGTTCCTTGTTGGCCACGCCATCTAAGTAGATGACCTTATCCTTGATCTCGAGGGTCTGACCCGGCATTCCCACACAACGTTTCACGTAGTTCTCACGGCGATCCACAGGGCGCCAGTCAACCTTACCAAAGACCTCGGGATGGGTGGCGATGTACTTACGGCCCTTGGCCAAGAACTTGTTGTAGACGGCACGCTCCTCAGCAGCTGTCAAACTATCCACTACGGGATATTGGCCACGGTTGAGTTCTACGCTGATGTCGCTCACCATCTTGTAGAAGTCGTTGGCAGCAAACTGCGGATTGCTCACAATGGTGTCGCCCGTGGGGTAGTTGAACACGACGATATCGTTGAGCTCCACGCTGCCCAATCCCTTGACACGTTCATAGGGCCACTGAGGCCACTCGATGTAGCTCTTTCCTCCGGTAACGGGCATGGTGTGCTGCGTGAGGGGCATGGTGAGGGGGGTGTTGGGCTTGCGCGGACCATACGATACCTTGCTCACAAAGAGGTAATCGCCCACGAGGAGTGATTTCTCGAGCGAGGAGGTGGGGATGGTGTAGTTCTGGAAGAAGTAGATGTGCACGAAATACACGGCCACGAGGGCAAACACGATGGCGTCGACCCAACTCATGACGCTGCGCACGGCAGCGCTCTTGGCGGTCTTCCACCAAGTCCAAGGAATGAACTTGGTAATGTAGGCGTCAAAGAGGAAGGGCACCACAAGGAGTCCCCACCAGCTCTTGATCCATAGGAGAAACAGGAGGTAGAGGGCAATCACGAAGCCGCACTTTATCCACTGCGCGGCAGTGGCTTGCTTAAATCTATTCATAGGAAATACTCATTAAAAGTCAAACAAATTGCTCATGCCCAGCAAACCCTCATGGGTGGCGGTATACTCGGCAGCAAGCACGGCGCCGAGGGCAAAGCCGCGGCGGCTCTTGGCATCGTGGGTGATGGTGATGCTGTCGGCCTCGGATTCGTAGCGGACGCTGTGGATACCCGGCACCTCGCCCTCGCGGATGGAGCTCACGGGGAGTTCATCGGCAGCGCACACGGTGGTGCCACTCAGGGTGCCGTCGGCAGCGAGCAGCGTGCCCGGTACCCAGCGTACCTTGCGGTCGAGGTTCTCAAGGATGCCCTCAGCAAGGGTGATGGCTGTGCCACTGGGGGCATCGAGTTTGTGTATGTGGTGAGTCTCGCTCATGCTCACGTCGTACTCATCGAAGCGGTTCATTAGCTTGGCCAAGTACTTGTTTACGGCCGAGAACACGGCTACACCAAGACTGAAGTTGGACGACCAAAAGAGGGTCTTGCCACCTTTGGTACAGAGGCTGCGCACCTCGTCGCCATGCTCTTCGAGCCAGCCAGTGCTGCCCGACACCACCTTGACACCTGCGGCAAAAGCCTTCATATAGTTGTCGTAGGCCACCATGGGATTGGTAAACTCGATAGCTACATCGGCGCTGCGGAAGGCTTCAGAGGCAAAATCCTCCTGATTGTTGATGTCGATGATGCTCACAATCTCGTGACCACGCTGCAGAGCAATCTGCTCGATCATCTTGCCCATCTTGCCATAACCTATCAATGCTATTTTCATTTTCTATTCCGTTCGGTTTATTATACTTGAAATCTGTTTCATTTTTGTCGTTAGAGACGTGCAAAAGTACAGTTTTTTTGGTTAATATGTGGCAACTATCCGCTTTTTTTGTACTTTTGTGAGTCTTTAAGTGGATTTTATGGAGAAGAAACGCATTATCATTGTAGGTCCGGCCTACCCTTACCGTGGAGGAATAGCCGACTTTAACGAGCGGTTGGCACGTGAGTTTCAGCGTGAGGGGCACGAGGTGACCATATATACCTTCACGTTGCAGTACCCGGGATTCCTCTTCCCAGGCAAGACGCAGTATTCGACCAGTCCGGCCCCGGGCGACCTCACCATCGTGCGTAAGGTGCACTCGGTTAATCCCTTCAATTGGATCAAGGTGGGCCGCGAGATACGCCGCCAACACCCCGACTTGGTAATGGTGCGTTTTTGGCTTCCCTTCATGGCTCCCTGCTTGGGCACCATCGCCCGCATCATCCGGGGTGACAAGCGCATACAGGTGGTGTCGTTGCTCGACAACGTGGTACCGCACGAGCACCGCATCGGTGACAAGATGTTTGCCCGCTACATGATCAAGTCGGTGGGTGGCTATGTGGCCATGTCCGAATCGGTACTGGCCGACGCCAAGTACTTCGACGACACCAAGCCCTTTGCCCTTACACCCCACCCACTGTATGACAACTTCGGCGAGAAGGTGTCACGCGAGGAGGCCATCGCGCACATCGGGCTCGATGCCGACACGCGCTACGTGTTATTCTTCGGACTCATTCGCGATTACAAGGGACTTGACCTCCTGCTGCGTGCCTTTGCCGATGAACGCCTACGTGGAAAGAAGACCAAGCTTATAGTGGCGGGCGAGTTTTACAGCAACGCCGAATATTACGAGAAGTTGGAGCAGGAGTTGAGTGTGGCCGAACACATCGTGTGGTACAAGGAGTTTGTTCCGGCCGACCAGGTGCGCTACTTCTTCGCTGCGGCCGACCTCGTGGCACAACCCTACAAGACTGCTACGCAGAGCGGAATCACGCAGATTGCCTACCACTTTGAGCGTCCCATGTTGGTGACCAACGTGGGCGGACTTGCCGAAATCGTACCTCATGGCAAGGTGGGCTATGTGGTGAAGCCAGAGGCGAGCGACATTGCCGATGCACTGGTAGACTTTGTGGACAACCATAGCGACACAGACTTCCGCGAGGGCATTCTGGAGGAGAAGACCAAGTATGCCTGGAGCAATATGACGGCAGCCCTCAACAAGGTGGGCGCCGAAACCCTTACAAACCGATAATTACCGGACGGCATGCGTGTACTCATCATCAACACTACGGAACGCCAGGGCGGACCTGCCATCGCAGCCTATCGTCTCACCGAGGCCTTGAAGAACAACGGCATCAAGGCCAAGATGCTGGTGCGCAGCAAGAGCACGGAGCAGGTGACGACCGTGCTCAGCGAGCATAGTTTGAGCAACCACCTGAGCAAGCTGTGGGAGAAGGCTTCGATCATGTTGCACACACATTTCCGCCGCAACCGCATATATTCCATCGATTTCGGCCACTCGGGTACCGACATCACCGAACTGCCCGAGTTCAAGCAAGCCGATGTGATACACCTGCACTGGATCAACGACGGAATGCTCTCGCTATCCTCAGTTGAGAAAATCATCGCCTCGGGCAAGCCCATCGTGTGGACGCTGCACGACATGTGGCCCTTCACGGGAGTATGCCACTATGCGCACGATTGCGACCACTATACCAGCCACTGCCACGACTGCCCGCAGCTCAACAGCCGCAAGCACCGCGACATGGCTTTCCGCATCTTCGACCGCAAGGACCTGCTACTGCAGGGCAGCCGCATACAGTTTGTAGCATGTAGCCACTGGCTGGGCAACATGGCCAGCAACAGCCATCTGCTTGCCGGACGCAACATCACGTGCATCCCCAATGCCATCAACATCAACCTTTTCCGTCCACGTTCACGCAGCCAAGCCCGCGAGGCATTAGGATTGCCCCAAGATAAGCGTCTGGTACTGTTCAGTTCGCACTCGCTCACCGATGAGCGCAAAGGCTTCCACTACTTGAAGGAAGCGACCAAACGCCTCGCATCTGAGCACCCCGAATGGCGCGACAGACTGGGCATCGTACTCATCGGAAAGGATACCGACAGCACCATGTATCGCGATATACCCTTCGAGGTGTACCAGCTCAATTATGTGGCCGAAGAGAAGCGCCTGGTCGACGTGTACAACGCTGTCAACATCTTTGCCATCCCCTCGCTGCAAGACAACCTACCCAACACCATCGTAGAGGCCATGGCCTGCGGCATACCCTGCATCGGGTTCAACGTGGGCGGTATACCCGAGATGATCGACCACCTACACAATGGCTACGTAGCCGAGTACAAGAATGTTCACGACTTTGCCCAAGGCATTCACTGGTTGCTCACCGAGGGAGAATATGACCTACTCAGCCGCGAAGCTTCGCGCAAAGCGGTGAATACCTATGGTGAGAGTAGCATTGCCATGAAATATATAGGTATATATAATAGGGTCACCGGACGCAACGATTAGCACCCTATCCCACCATGTAAAGAGAATATATTAACATCGAACCATAAAAAAAGAATGATCATGTTTGCAAAAGAAACCTACATCCGCCGCCGTCAACAGTTGAAGGAGACCTTGAAGAGCGGCCTGTTGCTATTCCTCGGCAACGACGAATGTGGCATGAACTATGCCGACAATACCTACCACTTCCGTCAAGACTCTACGTTCCTTTACTTCTTCGGTTCCGACTATGCCGGCTTGGCTGCAGTGATTGATATCGATGAGGATCGCGAGATTATCTTTGGAAACGAACTCACCATCGACGATATCGTATGGATGGGTACTCAGCCCACCATCAGCGAGAAGAGCGAGCGCGTGGGCATCAAGGAGACCCTCCCCATGGGCGAACTGAAAAACTACCTCGCACGTGCAACCGCCAAGGGTCAGCCCATCCACTACTTGCCTCCCTACCGTGCCGACCACAAGCTGTGGTTGCAGGAACTCCTGGGGAAGCATGCTTCTGAGGTTGCTACAGGCTCATCGGTACCCTTCATCCGTGCCGTGGTGGAGCAGCGCAGCTACAAGAGCGAAGAGGAGATTGCACAGATTGAAGAGGCTGTAAACACCAGCGTAGAGATGCATGTGACTGCCATGCGCATGGCTCGTCCCGGCATCAAGGAGAGCGAAATCGCTGCAGCTGTCACCGAAGTAGCTATGCGCAACGGAGGCAACCTCTCATTCCCCGTCATCGCTACCATCAACGGACAGACCCTTCACAACCACTGCCATAGCAACGTGCTTCAAGAGGGCCAGCTCTTCTTGCTCGATGCAGGAGCCGAGAATGGTATGCACTATGCCGGTGACCTCACCTCTACCATGCCCGTGAGCACCCACTTCACCGAGCGTCAGAAGGTAGTGTACGACATTAACCACCGTGCCTACACCGCAGCTGTGAACGCACTCAAACCCGGTGTACCCTTCCGCGACGTGCACATGATTGCCGTTACCGAGATTGCTAAGGGTATGAAGGAACTCGGTCTCCTCAAGGGCGATCCCGCCGAGGCTGCACGCGTAGGCGCCTACGCCCTCTTCATGCCTTGTGGCTTGGGCCACATGATGGGACTCGACGTACACGATATGGAGAACCTCGGCGAGGTATGGGTTGGCTACGACGGACAGCCCAAGAGCACTCAGTTTGGATTCAAATCACTACGCCTTGCGCGCAAGCTTGAACCCGGTTTCGTGTTCACTGTTGAGCCTGGTATCTACTTCATCCCCGAACTCATCGACAAGTGGCGCGCTGAAAAGATGTTTACCGACTTCATCTGCTACGACAAGCTCGATGCATGGAAGGACTTCGGTGGCATCCGCAACGAAGAGGACTACCTCATCACGCCCGATGGTGCCCGCCGCTTGGGTAACCACAAACCCAGCAGTGCCGAAGAGATTGAGGCTGAACGCAACCGTTGATAAAGGTTTTCTGATTTTCCAATAAGACATGAGGGTGCAAGACGATTCTTGCACCCTCATTGTTATCTGTATGGTGTGGAGGTCTTACAATCCGAAAGCCTCACGCACCTTCTCCACATAGTCGAGTTTCTCCCATGTGAAGAGCTCCACGGTAACATCTTTGTCACCCTCGTAACGTGAACGGAAGCTCTTGGTCACCACCTCGGGCTTGCGACCCATGTGTCCATAGGCTGCAGTCTCAGTGTAGATGGGATTACGCAACTTGAGGCGCTCCTCGATAGCGCGGGGGCGAAGGTCAAAGAGTTCGTCAATCTTACGGGCAATCTCACCATCGGTCATGTTCACACGGCTGCGGCCATAGGTGTCTACGTAAATATTGATGGGCTTAGCCACACCGATGGCATAAGACACTTGTACCAGCATTTCATCGGCCACACCTGCAGCCACGAGATTCTTGGCGATGTGACGGGCGGCATAAGCAGCACTGCGGTCTACCTTGCTGGGGTCCTTACCGCTGAAAGCGCCACCACCATGAGCGCCCTTTCCACCGTAAGTATCCACAATGATCTTACGACCCGTGAGACCGGTGTCACCGTGGGGGCCACCAATCACGAACTTGCCTGTGGGGTTCACATGATAGGTGATGTTATCGTTGAAGAGGGCCAATACATCCTCGTTGGTGATGCCAGCGATGACGCGGGGCATGAGGATTTCAATGACATCCTTGCGGATCTGTGCCAACATCTCCTCGTCGGCCTTGAGCTGCGCCTCCTTGCTATCGTCGGTGGGAGCCACGAACTCATCATGCTGAGTAGACACTACGATGGTATCAATGCGTACGGGCTTGCCATTGTCATCATATTCGATGGTCACCTGGCTCTTCGCGTCGGGGCGGAGATAGGTCATCACCTCGCCCTCGCGACGGATGTCGGCAAGTACCTTGAGAATGTTGTGAGCGAGATCAAGCGAGAGGGGCATGTAGTTCTCTGTCTCGTTAGTGGCATAGCCAAACATCATGCCTTGGTCGCCAGCACCCTGGTTCATGGGGTCTTCACGCTCTACACCACGGTTGATGTCAGCGCTCTGTTCATGGATGGCCGAGAATACACCGCATGAGTTACCCTCGAACATATATTCGCTCTTAGTGTAACCAATCTTATTGATCACTTCGCGTGCAATGAGTTGTAGGTCAACGTATGCACTTGTTTTTACCTCACCGGCAATCACTACCTGTCCGGTGGTTACTAACGTTTCGCAAGCTACCTTCGAGTTGGGGTCATAGGCCAGCAACTTGTCCAGTACAGCGTCCGATATTTGATCGGCCACTTTGTCGGGGTGTCCCTCAGACACCGATTCGGATGTAAACAGATATCCCATTAGTGTAAATATTAAAAATGTAAAACAATCGAAACCAATAGGGATAGTCGAGCGATGAATGCAAGAATCAGCGAACGCTGTATATTTTAGCATTTTTTACTGTGGTTGCAAGCAGCTCAAATCTATCCACCTTGAAATTCGCTGCAAAGGTACGAATTTCCGAACAATATACAAAATTATTTTCAATTTCCTGAGATGCCGCCTAACTTCTATTCCTTTTTGTGTAAAAAATGGAGGCGACCCTCCCGGGCGGCCTCCCAAAAAGTCTCAAAAAGCATGATAGGAATTATTCTATCATTGTCGCAAAGGTAGCTTATAGCATTACTCTAACCGAACAAAAAGCGTGACATTTGTGTGACGTGGGCGTGACATTTGCGTGACACGGCTGTATTATCTATCTAAAACCTGCCAAGGGGGGTTGGCAGGTTTTGCATTCGTTTCCAAGAACATGCCAAAGGGGGTTGGCAGGTTTTCCTCTAGTGCCGCCGTAATGCTCTCATAATGAAAGGATAAGGGTCTACACAATTACATTTTTGCCACCTGGCATGTTTTTCTATGTTCTTCTTTATCTGCTATGTGATGAAATCAGTAGCAAGAAACTGAGCAAGACAAACCATTCATTTTCAGAATACTAAGCATGCAAATATTTTTCTCTTCGCGAAGAGAATATATTATCCTTGCGAAGATAGTATGCTACCTTCGCGAGGATAGTACGCTACCTTCGCGAAGGTAGTGATGAGCATAACTATAGAATAGGGACCAATGCTTTGTAAATCATCACCAAAGGCACTATACAACAGCAAATAGATGGCTACAAAAAACTGCCACCCGGCAAAAATGTAATTGCATAGGGTGGCAGTAGGGGTTACAATAATCCTATTTAAGGATAATTAGATAATTGATTTTCCCTTTGTCCAGCGACTTAAAGGTTCACGGAAATTTATGTTGAAAAAGGAAGGAAACACAAAGGCTTTGTATACACCTACCCCTTCTCACCGAATATCACCTGATAGAGGTCGGTGGGCAGTTTTTTGCGGATACGCTCTTTGCGTTTGCGGATAGTAGTGGGAGTGGTGTGGCCGATGTAGGCAATGACATTGTTGCTATAGCC
>JAZRDT010000015.1:0-15886 GCA_045660385.1 Bacteroidaceae bacterium
GAATCTCGCGAAAAACGCGAATTTTAATTCAATAAACAGACTCCCATCGGCACGTTATAATCTCGCAGAATCACGCTTGTTTCACTCGCGTGTGTCGGCATATGGCCGAATGTATACATCCCGGATGGCAAGCTGCGAGCCTTCTGCGATGCAGCTAATTTCGTGAGATTTGCGAGATTCGCGTGAGACCAAAAATTGTGTGAGGTCATGCGATAAGTGTGAGTGCGCTGCCGAGGAGCAGCAGCGCACGGAGTAGCGATCTCATGGCTTACATGCAACTTGCCAAGCCCAGCGAACCGGCCAAGGCGGTGAGTACAGCGATGATTACTTTGAGGAGCTTGCCCCAGTTGAAGGAGGCAGACATTGATTGATTATTCATGTTCGGTGTGTTTAATGGTTAAAGGTTGTGGTTAGCTGTTAGGTTTTTTAGTCAACGGTCAACGGTCTACGGTCAACAGTCTGCCTTCCGGATGGCAGCACAAGCCTGCGTGTGCGTAGTCTGCGTATTCTGCGAAGTCTGCGTGAGATTAAGAGTTTCGTCCCGGAGGCCGCACGGGCGAAGCGTCGTGCAAAAACGTGTCTAAATTCCGTTTAAGTTCGCGTTGACAAAAATATCAACCCGATTTCACGCGAAAACACCGTTTTTGTGTCTCACGCATTCTTGACGTTCAGAATTGAAGAGCCGCCTCGGGCGCGCCGGGGCGACTCTTTCATTACTTCATCGCCTCAGACGAGATGCGCTTCAGCGAAAAGTCATTTGGGTGATTTTTGCTTTCGCTCCCTCGCTTCGGCAATTACTTCATCGCCTCAGACGAGATGCGCTTCAGCGAAAAGTCTGCCGCCACAGCCTTTTTGAGGGCTGCATCGGGGCGGAACACGATCTTGTGACCCTTGATCATCGATGAGGGCACAAACTCGTCCGACTCCATGGTCTCTGAGGGGTAACACTTGCCCTGTAGGGTCACCTGGAAGCGGCCCAGGTCGTCGAGCACCACCACCTGTCCTTCGGTGAGCGCCTCGGCAATGTGTTCCTTCATGCTCAGGAGCACGGCGCGACAGTCGGTCTGCGTCACGGTGGTGCTGTTGTTGATGCGCTTGGCCAGCTTCTCCAAGGTGAGCTCACCAGTCTTGATGGCCTGACCATGGAAATAGTTCACTCCTTCGATACCCTTCGGGTTCTTCACTTTCTTTACTGCGTAGGTAATAGGCATGGTAAATAGAGGCCTCCCCCTTGCCCCTCCCAAGGAGGGGTGATTCAGTCATCGCGGGGAGGACTTTTTTAATGGTTAATAGTTTTAGTTTATAATCTCAATGTGCGCACTCGCCTCTCCTTACTCCTCCCTTTAAGTCTGGAGCTATACAGTCGCGCGATGTCTGCAAGCTCCCTCCCTTCGGGGAGGGCGGGGGGAGAGGCCTCCCTTTATTTACATTGCAAAGGTACGACAAGGTCGCCCCTTTGCTGTCCGCCCCTACGACCTATGGCACGCTACAGAAACAATCTTTCGGAGAGATGTGATTTTATTTATTATCCGCTGATAATAAGCACGTTTATGCTTGGTTATGTGCTCGATTTTTAGTAACTTTACGATAAAAGCAGTTGGCTATTGGCAGTTGGCTATTGGCTATTGGCTATTGGCTATTGGCTTTTAGCACAACACTAAACACTACACTCTAAACTCTAAACACTAAGCACTAAACTCTAAACTCTAAACACTAAGCACTAAACTCTAAACACTAAGCACTAAACACTAAACTCTAAACTCTAAACACTAAGCACTAAACACTAAGCACTAAACTCTAAACTCTAAACAAATATGATTAAACCTTACACCAAAAGTGAGCTCGCCACGATGTACTTCCCCATCGGCTCCACCTCGAACGCCTTGCGCCGATTGAATCGTTATATCAACCATGCTCACGGCCTCTTGCCCGCACTACTTGCTACGGGCTACCGTGTCAATGACCGCCACTTCACCCGTCGGCAAGTGCAATTGATCTTTGAGTACTTGGGAGAGCCGTAAGAAAAAGTGAACAATACGACTTGCAAATACGTAAAATATTTGTACTTTTGCAGTAAGTAAAAATTTAGAACTATGGCAACCTATACGATTACAGTAAACGAACGAACCAATGACGGACGAGCTCTGATGGCTTATCTGCGCGAGTTGGGGGTATTGGTTGAAGAGCATGTGAAGCCAAAGAAAAGCAGCTACGTGCGTTCAAAAGAAGATATCCGTAAGGGGCGTGTAGAGTCATTTGCCTCTTCAGATGAGATGTTTCAATCATTAGGCATCTAATCTATGTACGAGGTTCGAATAACCAAGACCTTCCGCAAGGATACAGAGCGGTGTCGCAAGCGCGGCTACGACATGGAGTTGCTCAAGCAAGCCATCCGCTTGCTTGAGGCAGATGGTAAGTTGCCTTCCTCGTACCGGCCTCATAAGTTGTCAGGGAATTATGAAGGCTGTTGGGAGTGCCATATCAAGGGAGACTGGTTGCTCATATGGGAACAGGATGACACTGCATTCACACTCCTTTTCACAGGTACAGGCACTCATGCCGACTTGTTTTGAATAATCAACTTTCACATAAACTACAAACCCCACAAATCAGAGCCTTCCGTTGATCCCAACGGAAGGCTCTGATTTTTCTATTGCAAGGCTCTGATAATCTTAACGGACGGCTCCGATTGTAGTTTCCTGATTTTGTTAATCCTGCTACGCAGTCATAAAGGACTCCTTTGCTTTTCCCTGCGGCCAGCGACCTAAAGGTTGGGGAGATAAACCTAATGGTGCTGAAGCACACTCCTCGGGAGAACTAAAGTTATGGTGCTAAAGCACGCTCTTCGGAGGAACTAAAGTTCCTTTCATCGCAAGCAACGCTATCATACCGCGTTGCCGTCGCAACCGACGCTTTCATACCGCGTCGGCGTCATCGTTATCGTTGAGCGCAGCTCACAAGCCAATCCTCCACGATGGCTCGTGTATACATGACGCTCAGCGCCGTGTAGTCCTCGTCGGTGAGGGTGCGCTGCAGCAGGTGTAGCACACGAGCATGCGTTATCGGTTCAGTCTTTTTTTGCGCATCAGGCGGTAGTAGCTATGCATGCTGATGCCTGCCTCGCGGCAAAACTCTTTCACACTCAGGCCGCACTGGCGGCGACCTTCACTGAGCACTGCGCCCACGGCACAGGTGCTCTCCAAATTCGTCATTTTCATAAGAAATAATATTAAATTTTGTTAAAAATCTAGTCGTTGTATGCCGCCATGGCGGCATATCCTTAAAAAATAGAATACCTATCTTTGTAGAGCGATAGGAAAAAGGTATGGTACATTGGAAAGTGCCACTCTGTTTTGTGTGGCACTTTTATAAACCGATGATTGATAGCGAGATAATAGCTTCAAAGTGCCATTTGACACTTTCTATAACTCCTTTCTCGTACATCTTAATATAACATACTGATTTACTACACATAACAGACAAAAAACGAAAACTGCCATCCGGAGGGCTCACTACACACTAAACCCTAAACCCTAAACCCTAAACACTAAACTCAACCCCTATGACACACGAAGAGATTATCGCCCACCTCGAAACACCTGCCGAGGCCCCCATACCCATCGAAGAGCAGAACACCTATACCGATGATGCAGGCCACCGTCTGCCACAACCTCTCGACGAGGAGTTTTTCGACTCTTTGCCGCCCCTCATCACCGATGTGCTCGCCCACTACCCTGACCGCGCTCTGCGCACGCAGCAACTCCTTGCCCTGCTCACCCTCATGGGTACGGTCACCATCCACTGCCGTGTGAGTCACGACAACCGCCAGTACGGCACAGCTCTCATGACACTCATCTACGGTTCGCCCGCCTCGGGCAAGGGCCGCATGACCGAGCTGCTACCTCTGGTGCGCAGCATCGACCGCCGCGTGCGTGAGGACAGCCGCAAGGAGCGCCTGCGTGCCGAACGCCAGATAGAAGCACAGCGCATCAAGCGCCAGCGCATGAGCAAGAGCCGCGACATTGCTGACAGCGATATCGAGCGTGCCGTGCTCGCCGAGGAGCAGATCGAGGTGCCCCTGCCACGTTGCCACACCATGGCCGACAACATCACCGTGCCAGCCATGTTGCAGTACATGAAGGGTAGCGAGCCCCATGCCCTGCTGCTCACGGCAAGCGAGTTGCTCACCATCGTGCAGCAGTCAAAGACCGACTTCGGCAATATGCGCGACCTGCTCCTGCGTGCCTTCCACGAGGAGCCCATGAGCTATGCCATCAAGACGGGACAGGAGAGCATATACCTCGAACATGTGCGCCTGGGCGTGTTGCTCAGTGGCACCTACAGCTCGCTGCGTCAGTTCATGCCCACGGTCGACGATGGTCTGCCCTCACGCTTCCTCTTCTATGAGACCCCTTCGGTTACCGACTGGCGCACCCCCATGAGTGCTGCCCAAAGCAGCGAGTTCAACGCCACCATCCGCCGCACCGCCGCCATCTTCGACAAACTCTACACCTTGTTGTCGCGCAACGACAACAGCCATCACGATACTCCCCTACCCACGCTCACCCTCACCGACAGTCAGGAGCAGTATATCGACCGCGCCTTCAGCCGCATGAACGACTGGTACCTGGGCTACACCGGCACCGAAGAGATACTTGCCGCCGTGCGCCGCCGCATCATCGATGCCAAGCGCATCATCCTGCTGCTCTCGCTGCTGCGTGGCTATGCCCACCACGAGTCGTGGGACGAGGTGCTTGCCAATCCGTCCATCACGGTCGACGATGACGACATAGACACCACGCTTACCCTCATCGGCTACCTCATGCGCCATAGCGTGTCGGCCTTCGCCTTCATACAGCCCGATCCCTCCGATGCCGACACCAGCGAACGACTCACTGCCGTGCGCCATCTCGACCTCTTGCCGCCCACCTTCACCACGGCCGAAGCCATCGACAAGGGCAAAGGGCACGCCATATCGGAGCGCACCACCAAACGCCGCCTCAAGGCATGGCTCAAAGCGCAGTTTATCAATCAATTAAACCACGGAAACTACATCAAGTGCACGGAGAAACAACTATAGAAAGTGCCAAATGGCACTTTCTGCCCTTAACGCACTGAAGCACAGTATGCAACAAAAGTGCCACGGTAAGTGCTTTGGCACTTTAGAATTTAGAATTAAATATTGAAAATTGAAAGCCTCTCAACTCTCAACTCAACATGCGTTACCGATTAGCCACCTACCGCGAGTGCAAGGCACACCGCGAGTGGAACACCACCTGTCCCGACTGTGGACGCAAGGGCGAGTTCTCGCCATATATAGACACCGTGACCATGGAGCCTGTCGACGACAGCCAGTGCGGTCGCTGCAACCGCCTCTCTAACTGCGGGTATCATCTGCCTCCGAGGGAGTTGGAGAACTCGTATGAGAACTCACGCGAATCTCGCGAAAGGCGCGAATATTCGGGTTCTATGGATTATGTCTCACACAAAAAACAGATTAGTCTCACGCAGAACGCGCAAATCTCGCAGAAGCACGCATCGTATCACTCGCGTGAGGAACCAAACAATCAGCGGGAGGCAGAGGAGTTTTATGATAAGATGCACCGCGCCATGCAGCAATCCAAGCCGTGGGGGCACCACTTGGCTACATGGCTACGCACCAAGTTTCCCCGTGAGCGGGTCGATGCCGTCATGAAGCGCTACCACGTAGGAGGCACACCTGACGGCGCCACCCTCTGGTGGCAGATTGACGAGCAGGGACGCGTACACACTGGCAAGGCCATGCAGTACAATCCCCTTACGGGACATCGCGTGAAGGAGGGGACCCCCTCTGTCCTTCGGACATCTCCCCCTCTATGGGGAGAAGGCTCCGCGATGGCAGCAAAGCCCCTCCATAGAGGGAGGGGTTGGGGTGGGTCTTCTCCCGTCAACTGGGCACACCGCATGCGCCTCTATGGAGAGCCCACCGACCTCATAGTCCCCCAATGCCTGTTTGGGTTGCACTTGGCCCCCCTCTTATCCCCCCAAGGGGGGAAGACCGCGATGCCTGAGTACTCCCCCTTGGGGGAGATAGAGGGGGCCGCTATTGTCGAAAGCGAAAAGACCGCCCTCATCCTCAGTCTCCTCTGCCCCGACAAGGTATGGCTTGCCACGGGCGGCAAACAAAATTTCAAAGAACAAATGCTATGGCCACTCCTCGGCTACGAGGTAGAGGTATACCCCGATGCCGATGCCCTCGCCGACTGGTACGCTCGTGCCGTAGAGATAAACCGCACTCTCGGCATACGGCTACATATCCCCACCTGGTACTACGACCTGATGAACCACGACGAAGCACGCCGTGCAGGACTCGATCTTGCGGATGTACTGTTAAGATAGATCTTGTGGTTTTCTCTACCACGAATTACACGGATTTCACGAATTTTCTTTTTCAACACGAAT
Source organism: Bacteroidaceae bacterium (assembly GCA_045660385.1). Lineage (GTDB taxonomy): Bacteria > Bacteroidota > Bacteroidia > Bacteroidales > Bacteroidaceae > UBA1189. The sequence goes on from JAZRDT010000015.1 coordinate 6,442, forward strand.
TTAGACACGATTGCACACGAATCACGCATCGTAAACTCGCGTGGCCTCCGGATGGCTCCGTTAACCTTGTTGAATGTTGAACCGAAGGTCGACGCCCGAAGGGGCTAAAGTCAATGTTGAACCGAAGGTCGACGCCCGAAGGGGCTAAAGTCAATGTTGAATGAACCGTCCGGATGGCCCCTTTAACCTTTAACCTATAACCGTTAACCTTTCACCGTCGCTCCGCGACTTTCACCGCGCAAAGCGCTTTCACCGTGCCGCAGGCACTTTCACCGCACCAAAGGTGCTTTCACCGTCGCTCCGCGACTTTCACCGCAGCTCCGCTGCTTTATTCCACACGCCAGAGGGGCGCGTCGTTGGTGGTGATGATGTTGAAGACGATGGGGTCGGAGAGGGTGCCGTGGGTGTTGCCGTCGAACTCAAATTCAGTGAAGGGGTAGCGCTGCAGGTTGTCGCGGTCAAAATATTCGATGAGGCCCTGCTTGCCCAGTTCGTCGCCATAGATTACCAGCTCCACATAGTGCACGCCGAAGGCTTTGCGCACGATGCCGTGGCCGCGCACCTCATCGTCGATGACGGCTTGCAACTTGCTCACGGTGGCCGAGTCGGTCACGGGCACGCCATCTCTCTCGAGACGAGCGATGATGATCATCTCGTTGGGGAAGTCGAGGTAGTTGGTCTTCACGCGTCGGGCCACGGTGACCTCGCAGCTGTCGCGCATCACGCTGTCGACGGGTACGTCATCGATGGAGAGGCCGGGTGGCACCGCTTCGAGGAACACCTCCACCTCACCGGGGTTGCGTGCGATGAGTCGCTTACCTATCATGCTCACCGCCTCTGTCTCGGGGTCAGAGAGGGTCCAGCGGCAGGTAGGCTGCTGCACGTTGAAGGTGTCGGGGTCGAGGGTCAACTTAAACAGGATGGTATCGCCCACCAGGAGGTCTATCTTATGGTGCGATAACTGCACATCGTTGAGAGCAGCCAGCTGCAGCTCACCACTGATAAACGTCTCAAAAAGCTCGGCACACGATGTCATTGTCAGCATCATGGCACTTACGAGTAGGTATTTTATTCGTTTCATAATCTTTTAAGTCTACGGTCAACGGTCAACAGTCAACGGTCTACAGTCAACGGTCAACAGTTAACGGTCGCCAGCCGGATGGCTGTTTTCGTCTTCGTTTTATTTTGTCAACAGTCAACAGTCTACGGTCAACGGTCGCCTGCCGGGTGTTTCGTTTTCGTCTTCGTTTTCGTCTTCGTTTTCGTTATTCGTTAAACGTTAATCGTTAATCGTTCATCGTTAAACGTTCATCATTCACCATTCATCTCCTCTGGCTTCGCCGTATTCTTTATTATCACGCGGTTGCTATAGGGGCTGAAGCGGCCTTCGTTGGTGCGCAGGCGCATCTCGTACTGGGCCTCTTCGCCGGGGCGCAAGCCGTTGTCGATGGTCTGTCGGTCGTGCACGGATACTGACTTGAGGTGGCGGAAGAACTCATCCTCGGGGCGCTTGCGGAAGATGACCAAGTAGGCATCCTTGGTGATCTCCTCGGTGAGGCCCTTTATCTCCCAGACCAGCTGCGCCTTCTTGGTCTCCTCGTTGAAGTTACCGAAGAGCTTGATGTCTACGGGCAATACAATCTCGCCCTTGAAGAGGAACGAGGTCTGTATGGACAGTCCCGACGACAGTCCGCTGCGGTTGATGGTCTCTATGGCATAGAAGTAGCGTTTGGTCATGTTGGGCTTGGGCTCGTCGATGATGTAGAGACGGTTGTCGACCAGTTCGCTGGGGGTGACTATGCGTATGAGCTCCCAGTCCTCTTCTCCTTCGAGTCGTCTGAACACCTGGTATCGCAGGATATCGGGTTCGCTGGCCGGGTACCACTTCATGTTGACCGTCTTGGTGGTCATCCACAGCGTGTCTACACGGCAGGCCTGCGGCGGTACGCTGGTGAGGCGCTCTACCTGCAGCGTGTCGGAAGGGAGTGAACCATTACCCGCGTAGTCGCGTGCCTTCACGTAGTAGTAGCGGTAGGGCTCGGCGGTCTTCATCGACAGGGTGTCGATGAACAGCGTGTCGGCGCTGTAGAATCCCGGATGCTGGGCAAAGGGGTGTGTCAAGTCGTTGGCCCAGTATACCTCGTATCCCTCGATATCGACCGAGGTCGAGGGACTCCAGTTGACCATCAGCAGTCCGCTCATGTCCATGGCTGCTCGCAGGCGCGTGGGCGGTGCAGGTGGCATGAGGTCGTGGATGTGTATGGGCAGCGGCATGGAGATGGTCATGTTGAGTGCCGTGTCGGTAGCTGCAATCACTAGCGTACCGCTCTCCAATCCGGTGACGTCGACCTTGATGATGGTGTCGCCGGGAGCCACGGGATCCTTCACGAGGGGGATCATCATGCCCTCGTTGAGCAGGCGGCGCTGCTCGGCATTGAGCTGCTGGGCCACGCTGTCGGGGATGTCGATGTTGATGCGGTCCTTGTAGTTGGGGTTCTGGTAGAAGGGGATATAGCCCACGAGGTCCTCCTCGATAGAGTCTTTCACGATGTGTATGTAAGCATCGATATGGTCGCTGTTCTCGTCGCGCACGATCTCGATAAACTCGAGCAGCGGTGCCGTGGGCGGTATCAGGTCGGGCATCTCCACGCGGTGCGGTTGGGTGGGCTCGGTGAGGTCGCCAAACATATCGTATCCCTTGATGCGGTATTCGTAGGTGCCGGGCTGCACGCGCTCGTCCACGTAGATGTTGTATCCCGTCTCGTAGGTGCCGGGCTGCAGCATCATGATGTAGGGTTTGTCGTTGAGCTTCATCCAGTCGCCGCCCCTGCTCACGCAGCGGCGCTCGATGTCGAAAGCGGTGTATACCATGCTACGCTTCCAATACAGCGTCACGTCGGCGGGTGCCTTGACGGAGTCGATGATCTCGGTGTTGTACTTGGCCGGTTTCCACTTGCCCAGCTGCTCGCTCTCGCTGATGTACTGGTTCACGGGGATGATGCTGTCGGGCACCAGGGGCACTACGATGTACTCGTATTTCTCCTTGGGCTTGGCTGTGCGGTCCTCGATGGCCAGACCCATGGCTACGGCGATGTCGCGTCGGCGCTCGGCGATGAGCATCGCATAGCTATATACCATCTGCTGCTCCTCCATCAGCTCCACGATGGAGCCCATCGACTCGGGGTGTGCCTCGGTGTTGCCAAACTCGGTGCGCTTGCCGTAGATGATCTGTGCAGCGGCGGCAGCCAGTGTGTCGTGCATTTCAAACTGTGTCTTGAACTCATCCAGTGTCAGCGGCTTCACCCGTGCGATGGTATCAGCCTCGATACTCTTCTTGGTGTGGTGCAGGCGCACTACCTCGTAGCCCCAGTAGTTGAGCATACGCCAGGGCACATACTCGTCGGGGGCCCAGCGCACATAGATATGGTCCTTATACGAGCGGGTGGTCACATACACGTTGTAGTGGTGCCTGTCAGCTTGCGTCGTATCGGTGCGCTCCACGCGACTCATCATCTCCTCCATGAGGCGCTGGCGCTCGGCCTCGGTAGGGTCACTCTGGGTTGTCTGTGCCCATGCTGCGCTACCTATCGCCAGCGCCAGGCATAGGCTGCCTATTCTCTTCATCATATTCATAGTCTTCATTCCTTGTTCGTTTAAAGATTCATCCACGTTCCTTGACCCATGTTAGCAATTTTAAATGTATAGTTGCTCTTGGAGAAGGGATTTTCCATCTTCAGTTTATAGGTGTTCCTATCCTTGCTATCCTCATCTACCATCATGTTAGCTTCGCGTGTACCATCGCCTTTGATGTTATACCTGTTGGGGCGTACAAAGAGGAATTCCATATATTCGACATCCTTCAGATAGCCCTCGGCATGGAAATGACCACTTTTTATTCTATTTATCACTTTCTCCGGGTCATAAATACTCTTGTGTAAGTAGGCATGGGCAAGTCCTTTCTCGCGAGTCTTCTCATTGAGATTACCATAGAGCAGAGGTATCTGATAGAGGCTCCATTTAACTGACATATTGTGAGGATCACCATTCATCTTTATCTGTCTAAAGCTTTTGTGGTATATTGCTGCCCAATCTCTTGCTTTCCCACCATCCACCTTGGTAAGGTCATTCCTATCTACAGCTTGTTCGTTGAAATTGAAATGATGATTATAGACATTTGCAGACAGGTTCTGAGCCAGCACGGCTTGTGCCTCTATATAAAGGCGCATGTCGTCATACAATACCGGCCAGCGATACTTGTTGCTGGGGAGATGATACTCCGTGGTATTTGCGGGAAGCATGTAGGGGAGGTATCTCTTTCTGCGCTCGCTAAATTCGTAGCGACTGCTCAGCTCTGGCTTAGGTTTATAATAAACCTTATTAGTTACAGTACTCCATGTGATATTATATTTGTTAATATCATTATTTTCATAAAAATCCCTCGTGCATACATACTTACATTCTTCATAAGGGGGCATTTGATACAGCCAGTTGCCCGCTACGGTGGGTACGCTATAGAGTGAGGAGTACCATCCATCTGTCTTAACCTCATAGAGTGTACTCTGGCTTGAGAGTACATCGGCATACTTGTTGTAGTCATACTTCTGGATTTGTTGACCGGCAATGAAAGCATAGTCACCGAGGTAGGTGAATACCGAGTAGGGATCCTGGTATGGAGCGTCGATAAACTCCTGGTCGTTGCCGTTCTTGGCATTCTCTCCGTTCATATCGGTCATATACACATTGATTCCGATCAGTTTTCCATAGCTTGTAATCTCTCGGGTTGTAAACAACTTTTCGTTTGTCTCGAGGGCTGCAATGTGGTCGGCAAGAGTCATGTGGGGTCTGACAAGGATATCATATTCATACATCAGTTCCGTGAAGGCCGTCATATCGACGTTCTGCTCAAACTCCCTCACCTTCTTCTCTATCTCGTCGGCCTCGCGCTCGGTTACCATCTCGCCGGCAAATCCGTCGAAGATAGCGCCCAGATCTACGGTCTCCTCATCCGATGACGAGAGGTCCATATTGTGTGCCTCATCAGAGAGGAGGGTGCCGGATGTGCCGGTAGAACCTGTAGGTGTTATGTTCTTTTGGGTATAAATACCTGTAGCCTTTGTACCGGTAGTATTACCAGTTGCAATCGACTTCGTGGTGCGGTCTCGGTACTGTGCCTTGCTATACTGTACCGATTCCTTTACCATCTTTTCGGTAGCATCTTTTAAGTAATCTTTATACTTGGCGGTATTGACACGCACGATACGCACCCTGTAGTGGTTAGCGTGATGCATTTCGTCTCCCTTCTTTTTGTTGTCAGTATAAGTTGCATAGAAGAGGGTGTTGTTGCCTTCTCCAGGATTCCATACCTCGCTCATGTCTTTTTCCGGCTTCCATGTGACAGTCTCGTATCCCGTACCTTTTTCAATATCCTCTATTACGGGCTCCATAGTTGTATATTCATAGTGGCTGCCGCGCCAGAAACCAATCTGCATCTTCATCTCGGTGCCTTCTGTGAAAAGGTCGGCACGCGAGCGCTTCAAGGCTATCTCGGGATAGAAGAGTTCGCCTTCATAAGCAAAGTCATCTCCGAGACCGGCATGTCCCGGCGCAATGGCGATGTCATCATCGGTGAGGTAGGGAGGCAGTGCATCGGTGCGGAAGTAGAACTCGCAGGTGTCACCCCATGCCTTCTGGTAGGGCTCGTAGTTTGACGACTCGTCGGTAAACCAGGGATTGCCCCAGGTGGAGTTCTTATACTCCTGTGCATAGCCTAAGAGGGTCACCTTGTAGCAGGTCTCGGGCTCGAGCGGTCCTGACTTCAACGTGTAGTTGACGCGGTCGCCACTGGTGTTGACTGCCTCTACAAAGGTCTCTTTTTCCTTTCCGCTGTTGGGGCTCGCATACTCCTCTATTATATGCGGGCGCAGCAGGAACTTGTAGGTGCGCTCGGCATTGGCACCGCCCACGCCTTCGCTGGCCTCGGCTATGGCATTGGCCGTCTCGTCGAGCAGGCGTATATCGGTACCAATCTGCATGTTGGTGGCAAATCGCGGTACGGCATAGGGCGATACCACGTTCTCCTCGTTCCAGCCATCCTCCTTGTTGTCGTAGTTGGGGTATATATCGCCGAAGATCTCGATATCGGCCAGCGGGTTGGCATAATAGGGTACGCATACGTCGCCCGCCTCGATCTCGATGGCTTTGTTGAACGTGACGAGTCCACCAAAGAGCGAGCACTTGGCACGCATCTTGCCGTAGAACCAGGTGGGGTGGGCAAAGCCTACCTGCAGCAGGGCACCGATACCCGCCTCGACCAGGGCAACCTTACCTTGGAAGAGCCAGAGGTCGATCATCAGACCAATCTCACCCTCGAGCTTGATGTAGGCCTGTCCCGTAGCGTAGTAGCCATTGAGGCCACGCATCTCACGGCCCGTGTTGGCGCACTTGGTGGCACCGTCGGCCAGCTTCACCAAGGCGATGTCGAATCCCGCCATAGCTGACACGTCGAAGTAGGCAATCATCAGGTTGGCACCGAACGATGCACCGGCGGCAGCACCGAACAGCAGGCCTCCCTCGGCGTTGTTGATCATCTTCGTCACCTGCTCGTTGCGCAACTGCTGTGCCTTGCTGGTGAGGTCTTGCTTGTTACCATTCACATCCGTACCGTCGAGGAACTCCCGTACCTCGGCAGGAATGGGAGGCAGTACGTTGCCATCGGGGCCTACGGGCATCTCGTTACCGATGCAGAAGTAGGCGTTGACATATACCTTGGCCCAGACGGCTACGGCATCGTCCTTGTCGCCCAGCTGGAAGTCGATGAAGGTCACCTGACAACGCTTGGTCTCGTCAGGTTCGCCCAGCCAGAGGTGCCACTTGGGCTCGCCGTCGGTAATCTGGGGCGACTTGAAGGTCACCTTCAGATCGAAGTTGAACTTGGCACCGGCGCTGGCCTTGAGGTTCGACTTGGCATCCTCGTCTGAGGCAGAGCGGTTGCGCTCAGCATCAGCCGCTGCGATATCCTGGTCGTCCTGGCCGAAGGCGTCGCCCAGGCCGGGAGCAATCATCGAGAGGTCGGGCAGCTCCACGTAGTTGGATATGAGCTTCTGGGCCACACTGGTCATATCGGCCGAGGCGTCAACCGAGGCGGTCATCTGGAAGTACTCTTCACCTGTAGCCGCACGACCTGGCGTAGCACTCTTATAGGTGTTCTCGTAGATGATGAGCATCTCGGCATTGAGCAAGCCATCCTTGTTGGTGCCGCCACCGACCATGTGGGCGGTACCGCGCATACTGAGACGGCCCAGGCGGTCTTCCTCACAGTCGTAGAAGCACTGTAGGGTGAACTTACCAGCTACCACAGCCTCGTCGCTGAAGCAGAGTCCTACACCGAGCATCAAGCCATAGTAGCCATACTGCATCTGCTTCTGGTCGTTGCAGTTGAAGTAGAAGCCACCGCTCAGCTCAGTGATGCCCACAGGCTGTATGGCACCGAGGGCCTTACTGCCTACTGCTATCTCGAGGTAGCCCCACGAAACTTTCTTGCCGTAGTTGCTGACTTCGGGGTCGTTCTGTACCTTCTTGAAGTAGCCGCCCTCGGCATTGAAGGAGAAGAGGTTGCCAGGTAGTGCTATCTTGAGCATACCGGCATAGCCGTCGCCATACTCGTCGTCGTTCTTCACCGAGAAGGAGCCCTCGACGACGATGCCGCCGATGCTGGCGCCTACACCGATGTCGCTGAAGGTGGCACCCTCGTAGTCGGCATTCTTGGTGTCCATATCGAACGATGCCCAGATGGTGAAGCCTGCTGTAGCCGACACACACTCAATCAAACTCATCTTGGCCTTGATGTAGAGACCGATGTGGGTCTCCTCATCCTCGGTGCGGGTGGCAATGCTGAACTCGTCGAGGCCGATGCTGAAGCCTGCCACGTTGAGACCATACTCCACCTCGGTATCGAGCTTGCTGGCATCGTCAGAGTCCTTTTCGCCACCCGAGTCGCTACCCGAGTTGTTGTTATTATTGTTGTTGCCACTGTTACCGTTGCCTGAGCCACCCGAGCCACTGTTGTTGGCTTGGTCGGTATTGCCACTACCACCCGAGCCACCGCCACCGCCAAGGGTGACACCGCCGAGGCTCCAGCGGCCGAGGTCGAAGCAGAAGCTCTGGTCGGCAGTCTCGAAGTGGTAGGCATTGCCCTGTATCTCCTCCTTGCTGACAAAGTTGGCCAGACGCATCCGATGGAAACCGATGCCGGGCAGAGCGAAGCCTACCGAAGACTTATCGGACTTGCTGCCAGCAATGTTGATCTCGCCCGAGAGGGACAGTTCCACATCGGTATCGCCATCGAGGTAGGTGACATTGAAGTAGGTACTCTCCTTCTCGAAATCCATGGTACCCACGAAGAAGTCGAGGCTGAGGGTGTCGACCTGACGGGTCTCGAAGACTACCTTGAGCACCTTCTCTCCGGAGCTGTCGTCATCGGTAGAGCCGCCCGATGGCTGTTGCGGTGAGTTGTTGATGGTCTCCTTGCCCTTGTCAACATAGAGCACCTTGGCATCGTAGCCAATCTTGCCGTCGAGCAGGGGCACATCGAACGTACCATTGAAGCCGAAGTTGCCGAAGTTGCTCTGCAGCACAGAGAGGTATACCTCATCGAGGGTAATACCCCATCCGCCCATTGAGGCTGTGCTTTGGTCAAGGACGTTGGTGGCGGCCAGCGTCATGCTGAAGCCGGAGTTGTCGTAGATAATCTTGTTGGCTTCAATCGAGAGGCGCCTGTTTTCACCGCTGTTGTTCAGCTCGATGAATTCGGGGAAGGCCACGCTGAGCTCTTCGAAGTAGAAGCCCATCCAGGCCTTCATCTTTTCGTCAGATGAGCCTTCGTCGTTAATGCCTGCGAGTTTCCAATCGTATTCCTTGGGGAAGGCTTCGAGGGTCATGCCATCGGGTGCCTTACTCTTTGAGTGGTCGTAGACAACTCCTATATTTGCTCCACCCACGGTAAAGGTATAGCCGGGAGCATCGACATGCTCGAAGGCATCGAAGCGTATTTGTCCGTACCAGTCCTCCTTGTCGCTGATAGAAGCGGTGAGGCGGATATCGGGGGCTATGCTATCCTGTACTGCACCATCGACCACCTTGACGATGTCGGCACTGGGGATGGCCATCTTGGCATCGACCACGAAGTCGGCAAACTCGCCGTTCTCCCACTTCACGAAGCAACCGTTGTTGCCCAGTTCTGCATACCACGTTTCAATGTCGGTGCTACCTGGTGCAAGGAAGGTAATATTGAATCCCGTAGAGGGGTCCTTGATGGTGAGATCGGTGAGCAGTGCCAGGTCGCCCGTTTTGGGAATAAGGGTGCTGTCGCTCATGCCCAGATGGGGGGAGCCAAAGACGAGGATGTACTCGGCCGTATTCACATAGTTGCTCTCGGGGAGGGTGAACT
>JAZRDT010000016.1:0-2674 GCA_045660385.1 Bacteroidaceae bacterium
CTGCTCATCCGCGACCGCTTGGCGCTGAACCTCGACATGGCGGTCAACAAGGTGGGACTTCAACTGTTCGACAAGGTGCGCTTCCCGCTCATCGTGAAGGACTATCGCCTGCTGCGCGTGCTCTCGGGAGAGGCACGTCTCGAGATCAACTTCACCGAGCATGTAGTGGTAGGTGGCGACATCCTCATCCTACCCGAGAACACCTATGTGGAGATACTTGAGATTGCCCCCGACACCCAGGGGCAGATTATGGCCTTTGTGCCCGAAAGGCACCATCAGCACCTGCTGCCATGCCGTCATTTCGTGAAGCGGCATCCCGCACCGAAAGATTGGGACGACATCACCCTGCTGCTCCATGCCATCTACTCCATAGCCTCTGCAGAGCCCTACCGCGCCGAAGTGCCCGACCTGCTGGCGATAGCGCTTCTCCGCCACGTTGCCACGTTGCCTGGCGGCGATGAGGAGCATACGTCACGCTCGGCAGCCGAGATGCTCTATGCCCGCTTCATGGCCGAACTCGCAGCCTGCCGCCCCGGCAAGCAACCCGTCGCCTACTATGCCGACCGCCTCTGCGTGACACCCCAATACCTCAGCAAGGCCGTGACGCAGGTGAGCGGCAAGACTGCCTCCGAGTGGATCGACAAGGCCGTAGTGCTCGATGCCCGCATCCTCCTCAGAGACCCCCCGAATACCGTGTCTGCCGTCGCCGACGCACTGGGATTCCCCAACGACTCCTATTTCTGCCGCTACTTCCGCCGCCATACAGGGCAATCGCCCACCGAATACAGGCGCAGCGACGGGGTAGAATGAACCAACACGCCGCAAAGCACCTTGTGTGCTTTGCGGCGTGCATTGTGTGTGGTCAGGGATGGGTTATCTGTTCAGCACTGAGACGAGGTAGTCGCACTTCTGCTTGTCGCCCAGCGTCTTGCCCTTGTCACAGGATAGTTTGACGCAGGGATGCCATTCGCGCGACTCGGTAATGCGGCCACGCACGAGCTTGAGTACGATGTTCATGGGCGAGCAACCCGTGACATCGCAGGTGAGGAAAGTGCCTATGCCGTAGCTGTCCATGATTTTGCCCTCGCAGTAGCGGTGTATCTCGATGGCACGGGCGATATCGAGTCCGTTGCTGAATACAGCCTGCTTGGTCATAGGATCGATGCCGAGTTGTTTGTACTTTTGAACGATGAGGTCTACCTGCTCCTCCTCACGGCCGCTGTCGATGCGCAGTCCTGAGAAGGTCATGGCCATACGCTTGGATAGATTATTGAAGAAGACACGGTCGCCAAAGCAGTCGTAGAGGAAGATACCCACGTTGCCATCATATACCTCTGACCATTTGTTCATCACATTGTAGTTACATTCGATGACGCCGCTGACAATCTCTTCGAACGAGATGCACTGGTGGCTCATCGTGCCCAGGCAGGGGATACCTTTCGTCATGGCAAAGTAGACGTTCGATGTGCCCGTGAAGCGTCCGCACTGTCCATCGGTCTCGTCCTTCACCTCATGGTAGGATTGTATGAGAGCATCGATGACACGCTCCTGATGGTCAAAGGAGAAGCGGCGGCGAGTACCCATATCACCCAGCGTGAGTCCGTCCTGCCACATCTGACGGCCTTTATCGAGGCTCTTGGCATACTCGGCCTCGGCATCGTACTTGTCGGCATCGCCGTTCAAGATGTGCATGAGCTCGCTGATGGTGGCCAGGATGGGCATCTCCCAGATGATGGTGCTCCACCACTTGCCCTTGACGCTGATGTCGAGATGGCCCTCTTCGTCCTGTGTGATGGTGAGCTCTGCGGGGTTGAAGCGGAAGCCACGCAAGAAGACGTTGATAAACCAATAGGGTAGGAAGGGGAAGGCACGTGTCATATATTCGCGTTCTTCGTCGGTGTTGGTGACCTCGGCCAAGTGCTCGAGCTGCTCGCGCAGCAGAGCATCGAAGCCCTTAGGATAGCAGGTACGGTTGCGGTCGAAGAAACTATACTCGGTCTCGGCACGAGGGTATTTCTGCAGCACATAGTACATGCAGGTGAAGGTGTAGAGGTCGTTGTCGGTAAAGTGGTTGATGATTTGCTTCATGGCGTGTTCGTTTTTTCACGAAATAGTTTTCAATAAGCAAAAGTAATAAGAATCTGTGAGAGAAAGAGAGAAAGTGATAAGATTTTTGTCGCACAAGCAACACTTTAGAGAAATACTCCCTCTCCATCCTCGACTTCAGAGTAAGTACCCAACTCTTCTTTGGATTCCGCTTCAGAAGCGAAGGATTAATCATTACTATGACTTTTCATCTAAATCTCATTGGCATTTCTCGGATACTCTCATGCGTTTTACTTGCGACTGTACATAGAGGCATACAAGCACATCGATAGTGTTTATTGGAATCCTTTACCGAAAGCAAATAATCTGATGAGAGTGTGCGGAGTTAGGAAACTCTTTATTTACACACTCTTCCCATCACCTTGAGGCCGATGTTTGCTTTGTTTTTCTCGGGTGTGTCGTCTGTAGTGCCTCGTATGTAACCCTCCTTGAGGTAGAGGGGAAACTGCAGGCTATGGCGCTGCATCTCATAGCGTGTGGCAGCGTCCCATTGGGAGCTTTCGGCCCACTGCTGTTTGATGGCTTCGCTGCAGTCGGCAAAGGTGATGCCTACGGAGTAGCTTCCTGG
>JAZRDT010000017.1:0-9151 GCA_045660385.1 Bacteroidaceae bacterium
TAAGGAGGGACTTTCGGTGCTTGAGTACTTTATCTCTACCCACGGTGCTCGTAAGGGTCTTGCCGATACCGCTTTGAAGACTGCCGACGCCGGTTACTTGACACGTCGTCTTGTAGACGTATCACACGACGTTATCATCAATGAAGAGGATTGTGGTACACTCCGTGGTCTCGTATGCACAGCATTGAAGAACAACGATGAGGTTATCGCTTCACTTTCTGAGCGTATTTTGGGTCGTGTATCTGTCCATGATATTATCCATCCTACAACTGGCGAACTGATCGTTGCTGGTGGTGAGGAGATTACAGAAGATATAGCCAAGAAGATTGAGGATTCACCCATCGAGAGCGTTGAGATCCGTTCAGTGCTCACTTGTGAATCAAAGAAGGGTGTCTGCGCTAAGTGTTATGGTCGCAACCTGGCTACCAGCCGTATGGTAGAGAAGGGTGAGGCTGTAGGTGTTATCGCTGCCCAATCAATTGGTGAGCCTGGTACTCAGCTTACACTCCGTACCTTCCACGCCGGTGGTACCGCGTCTAACATCGCTGCAAATGCAACCATCGTTGCCAAGAACAACTGCCGTGTCGAGTTCGACGAACTCCGTACTGTTGATGCCGTTGATGAGACGGGCGAAGCAGTTAAGATCGTGGTAGGTCGCTTGGGTGAAGTTCGCTTCATTGATCAGAATACCGGTATTGCACTTTCTACTCAGTCATTGCCCTATGGCTCTACTTTGTTTGTTGCTGACAAGACCATCGTAGAGAAGGGTACAATGATTGCCAAGTGGGACCCCTTCAACGCAGTTATCATTACTGAAGCTGCAGGTCGCGTACAGCTTGAGTCTGTAATCGAGGGTATAACTTATCGTGTTGAATCGGACGAAGCTACTGGTCTCCGTGAGGTTATTATCATCGAATCTAAGGATAAGACCAAGATACCTTCTGCTCATATCGTAAGTGAGGATGGCGAGGTATTGCGCACATACAACCTCCCTGTGGGTGGTCACCTCGTGATTGAGGATGGTCAGGTGCTCAAGGCTGGTGATGTGTTGGTTAAGATTCCCCGTGCTCAGGGTAAGGCTGGTGATATCACCGGTGGTCTTCCCCGTGTTACCGAGCTCTTCGAGGCACGTAATCCGTCGAACCCCGCTGTTGTATCTGAAATCGATGGTGAGATCACCATGGGTAAGGTTAAGCGTGGTAACCGTGAGATTATCGTTACCTCTAAGACCGGCGATGTGAAGAAATATCTCATCTCGCTTTCTAAGCAGATCCTCGTACAGGAGAATGACTATGTACGTGCCGGTACACCGCTCTCTGATGGTGCTATCACTCCGCAGGATATCCTTGCCATCAAGGGTCCCACCGCCGTACAGGAGTACATCGTTAATGAGGTTCAGGACGTATACCGTCTGCAGGGTGTAAAGATCAACGATAAGCACTTCGAGATTATCGTACGTCAGATGATGCGTAAGGTGCAGATTGACGAGGCTGGTGATACACGCTTCCTCGAGGCTCAGGTGGTTGACAAGCTCGACTTTATGGAAGAGAACGACCGTATCTGGGGTAAGAAGGTGGTAGTTGATGCTGGTGACTCTGAGAACCTTGTACCTGGTCAGATTGTAACTGCACGTAAGCTTCGCGACGAGAACAGTGCTCTTAAGCGCCGTGACCTCAAGCTCGTACAGGTGCGTGATGCGGTTCCCGCAACTTCAACTCAGATCCTGCAGGGTATCACACGCGCTGCATTGCAGACTTCAAGCTTCATGTCGGCTGCTTCGTTCCAGGAGACAACCAAGGTGCTCAACGATGCCGCTATCAATGGTAAAAGCGACCGTCTCGAGGGTATGAAGGAGAATGTGATCTGCGGTCACCTCATTCCTGCCGGTACAGGTCAGCGTGAGTTCGAAAAGATTGTTGTCGGTTCACGTGACGACTACGAGCGTATTGCTGCTAATCGTCGTAATGTAATCGATTTCAGCGATCAGGAAGATTGATATCACTGATAAATAAATGCAGGTAAGGCGAGGAGATTTCCTCGCCTTACTTTTTATGTGTACATGATGTGTGGGAAGGGAATGCGTAGAGAAGAAGGGTAGGGGATATAAAACAAAAAAGGGTCACTCACGTGAACCTTTTCTGCTCTTCGTCTTGGACTTGAACCAAGGACCCTCTGATTAACAGTCAGATGCTCTAACCGACTGAGCTAACGAAGAATAATTATCTAACCCTTAAAATTTTTTGCTCTTCGTCTTGGACTTGAACCAAGGACCCTCTGATTAACAGTCAGATGCTCTAACCGACTGAGCTAACGAAGAATGCAATTACAACTGAGATTACGTTGTTTCAAAGAAATTTCGTATTTTTCTCTCAATTGCGGTGCAAAATTAGTAGGATATTTTGAAATATGCAATAACTTTGCCAAAAAAAATGTAAAAAAACCGAAAGTTAGTCCAATTATGAAGAAAATTATAGGAATAGGCAACGCTTTGGTCGATATTTTGGCTACGTTGCACGATGATTCGTTGTTGAGTGAGTTTGGTTTGCCTAAGGGAAGTATGACTCTTATTGGCGACGCCGAGCAATGTCGCATACAGGAACGCTTTGCTTCGCTCGATGTGCAACGCGCTACGGGAGGTTCGGCTGGCAATACGATGCTTGCGTTGGCCAATTTGGGCGTTTATCCGGGTTTTATAGGTACGATAGGTGATGACGCTACGGGTCATTTCTTTGCCGACAACTGCGAAGAGCGAGGCATCAAGCCCTATCTCGCCTTCTTGCCCCTCCAGTCGGGTATTGCCTATACGTTTATCTCTCCCAACGGGGAGCGCACCTTTGCAACCTACCTTGGTGCTGCTGCTATGATGCAGCCCGAGAATCTCTCACCTGCGATGTTTGATGGTTACGACTATCTTTATGTTGAAGGATATCTTGTGCAGAACCACGAACTGATCCTTCGTGCGGTTGAGTTGGCCAAGGCTGCAGGCTTGAAGGTGTGTCTTGATCTTGCAAGCTACAATATCGTAGCGGCCGATCATGAGTTCTTCAGTCATCTGGTGGCAAACTATGTAGATATTGTTTTTGCCAATGAGGAGGAGGCGCGTGCATTCTCGTCTTTGGAACCCGAAACAGCACTTGAACATCTCCACTCTTTGTGCGAGGTAGCTGTAGTTAAACTCGGTGCTGCAGGTTCTTCTATTATGCGCGGTGAAGAGCGTGTGCGGCTTGATGCCATGGAGGTGGAAAAGGTGGTTGATACGACTGCTGCGGGTGATTTCTTTGCTGCGGGCGTGATGTATGGACTCATGAATGACTGCAGTTTACGCCAGTGTGCAGAATTGGGAACGTTGCTCTCGGGACATGTGATACAAACTATTGGGACGAAGCTGAGTGTAGAGACTTGGAATGAAATTAAGTTAAATGTTGCCCGTATAGTTGGCAAATAAAGAGAATGTGCGTACTTTTGTGTCTATAATCCTGTAGAAACTCTAAACAAACTGATTGATATCCTCATGAGAACCCTCCGCAAATATCTGTTGCTGTTGCTCTTGTTGCCCTGTTTGTATCTGATTGCTGTTGCTTTCAAGGGTGATAACCGTAATTTTTTGATATCCAAACATCTTGACGTGTTTCATGCGGCATTTCGCGAACTTGACATGATGTATGTCGATACGCTTGATGTAGCCAAGGTTATCGATGGAGGTATCCATGCCATGGTCTCGGCCCTCGATCCTTATACGGTATATTATCCCGAGGAGGAAGATGAGGACCTTAAGATGATGCTTACGGGTAAGTATGCAGGTGTGGGAGCAGTCATCCGCTATCATAAGAAGCACGACCGCGTGGTTATTGTCGAACCCTATGAGGGTATGCCGGCTTTGAATGCCGGGCTCCGCGCAGGTGATATCCTGCTTTCAATCGATGGAGAGGATCTCAAGGGACTTGCCGTTGATAAGGTGAGCGAGAAGTTGCGTGGAGAACCCTCGACTCAACTCTCCGTACGTGTAAAGCGCGAAGGGGTGACCGATAGTTTGTTGGAGGTGAAACTTACTCGTGCCAATATCGCTCTGCCCCCGGTGCCCTATTATGCTTTGCTGTCTGATAGCACCGGTTATATCATCCTTAATAGCTTTACGGAGAATTGTGCCCGCGAAGTGCGCTTGGCCTTTATTGACCTGCGCAACCAGGGAGCCCGCCGATTGGTGCTCGATTTGCGTGGCAATGGAGGTGGATCGCTTTCCGAGGCGGTAGATATTGCCGGTTTGTTCATTCCTAAGGGTTCCGAGGTGGTGTCTACCAAGGGTAAAATTGCTCAGGCAACACCGAGTTTCCATACACGTCGCGAACCGCTCGACCTGGAGATGCCTTTGGCGATTTTGGTTGACGGACAGAGCGCCTCGGCTTCAGAGATTGTTGCGGGTGCTATTCAGGACCTCGACCGTGGTGTAATCCTTGGCCGCCGTACCTATGGTAAGGGATTGGTGCAGACCGTGCGCGAACTTCCTTACAATGCTTCGCTCAAGGTGACCACATCGAAATACTACACACCCTCGGGGCGTTGCGTACAGGCCATCGACTATGCCCGTCGTGCCGAAGATGGCAGTGTAGAGCGCATTCCCGATAGTCTCACTACAGTCTATTACACCCGTGCCGGACGCCCCGTCCGGGATGGTGGCGGCATAGCTCCTGATATTGAGATGCCGGCTGAGCGCCTCCCCAACCTGCTTTATTATCTAGCCAATGATGATGTACTCTTCGATTTTGCAACCCAATATCACCGCGCACATCCGACGATTGCTTCTGCCAACGAATTTGAGATTGACGACAGCCTCTATGAAGACTTCAAACGCAGCGTCAAGGCCTCGGGCTTTACCTACGACCGTGGCAGTGAGAAGGCATTGGCAGCATTGAAGGAGATGGCCCAGTTTGAAGGCTATATGGATGCGGCCTCGGCTGAGTTTGCCGCCTTGGAGAAGAAACTGAGTCATGATCTTGACCGCGACTTCGAGTATTTCAAGAAGGATATCAAGCTGCTACTTGCCGATGAAATTGTCACCCGCTACTATTATCAGCGTGGCGCCATTGTGCAGGCCATCAAGAGCGATAGCGCACTCTACCGTGCCCAGCGGCTCTTGGCCGACGAAGCAGCCTACCGTGAGGTGCTGACGGTAAAGGAGGATGGGAAGGGTAAGAAGGAGAATAAGAGGAAAAAGTAACCTCCTGGTTCCTACTCGGCAATCAATACGATACCTTCGACCGTAGGCTCTATGCGGAAGGTGCCTTGCTTGGCAGGCACTTCGGTGATTTGCATGCGGTCGGTAGCGCGGTCCACCATGATGATGGCATTATCGTCAGCGGAACGGTTTATCGTGAGCAATGTGTCGGCGATGGGAGTTCCGCGGTAGAGCAAACTGTCGTTGAGGTATATGTCGATATCGTTTCCGTAGAGACTTTCTGTAAGGCGGAAACGGTAGGTGTCGGCTTGGCGTACGATACCCTTGGCCTCCTCTTTTGATACGGAAAGGTTTACCGACAAGGCGGTAAACAGGACGACGATGCCAATGACGAGAGTGCCCAGCACGAAGGTGCCGAGCATGAAGTTGCGGTTTGAATGTTGGGCTTTGGGACGCATTTTGTTGTAGAGTATGGGTTTTTCGGTGCAAAAGTAGAAAATTATAGTCAAACATTTGGCCGTGACGCAAGAAATTTATACCTTTGCATCGATTTAGATGATATGTGAGGGGCTCCTTCGGGGGTCTTTTTTATTTATAGCATATGATAGCAAAGAGTAAAGTAACTGAAATTGTCAACCAATGGTTGGAGGATAAGGAGTATTTCCTTGTCGAGGTGTCGGTAAGTGCTGACAACTGTGTGTCGGTAGAGATTGACCATGCCGATGGAGTGTGGATTGAAGACTGTGTGCAGCTGAGCAAGCACATCGAGGCTAATCTCAATCGTGATGAAGAGGACTACGAATTGGAGGTGGGGTCTGCCGGTATCGGACAACCCTTTAAGGTGCTGCAGCAGTACATCAACCACGTAGGCAAGGAGGTAGAGGTGTTGGCATGCGATGGCAAGAAATATCGTGGCGTGCTCACCCGCGTTGATGAGGAGGGCTTCACCGTGACTGTACAGGTGAAGGAGAAGCCCGAAGGCGCCAAGCGTCCCATATTGGTCGACAAGGAGTATACTTGGAAATTCAATGAAGTAAAATATACAAAATATCTGATAAACTTTTAAGGAATTATGGCAAAGAAGAATGAAAATGTACTCAACTTGGTTGATACGTTCCAAGAGTTTAAGGAACTGAAGAGCATTGACCGCACTACACTGATCAATGTATTGGAAGAGAGTTTCCGCAGTGTGATTGCAAAGATGTTCGGTTCGGACAAGAATTACGACGTTATTGTGAACCCCGATAAGGGCGACTTCGAGATTCGTCGCAATCGTGTGGTAGTGGCCGATGAGGATCTTACCGACCCCAATGCTGAAATTGCGTTGAGCGAGGCTTTGAAGATCGACGAGGACTACGAAGTAGGCGAAGAGGTGACCGATGAGGTGTCATTCGTTTCATTCGGTCGTCGTGCCATCCTCAACTTGCGTCAGACCTTGGCTTCTAAGGTGCTCGAACTGGAAAAGGATAGCCTCTACAATAAGTACAAAGATATGGTAGGTACTATTGTAGCAGCTGAAGTTTATCAGGTTTGGAAGAAGGAGATCCTCCTTCTCGATGACGAAGGCAATGAGTTGTTGTTGCCCAAGAACGAGCAGATTCCTGGCGACTTCTATCGCAAGGGTGAAACCGTACGTGCCGTTGTTGCCCGTGTTGACAATCAGAACAACAATCCCAAGATTTATCTGAGCCGCACATCGCCCCTCTTCTTGCAGCGTCTGTTCGAACAGGAGGTTCCCGAGATCAACGATGGCCTCATTACCCTGAAGCGCATTGCCCGCATTCCCGGTGAGCGTGCCAAGATTGCTGTTGAATCATACGATGACCGTATTGATCCCGTAGGCGCTTGCGTAGGTGTGAAGGGCTCACGTATTCACGGCATCGTGCGTGAGTTGCGCAACGAGAACATCGACGTTATCAACTACACTGCTAACATTGAACTCTTCATCAAGCGTGCTCTCAGCCCTGCCAATGTATCATCGCTTATCCTCAACGAAGAGGAGCGTAAGGTAGAGGTATACCTCCAGCCCGACCAGGTGTCACTGGCTATCGGTAAGGGTGGTATGAACATCAAACTCGCTTCTATGCTCACCGAGTATACCATCGACGTGTTCCGCGAACTCGACGATGAGAACGAAGAGGAGGATATCTACCTCGAGGAGTTCTCTGATGAGATTGACGAGTGGGTAATCGACGCAATCCGTAGCATCGGTATCGACACCGCTAAGGGCGTGCTCAACGCTCCTCGTGAGATGCTCATCGAAAAGGCCGACCTCGAGGAGGATACAGTAGATGAGGTACTCGCTATCCTGCGTGCCGAGTTTGAGAATGAGGATTAAAAGTAGTCAACAGACAAAAAAGCAAAATGAATGCCTAGATTAAGTAAAGTAACGAAAGAATTGAATGTAGGATTGCAGACATGTGTCGATTTCCTGCAGAAGAAAGGATATGCGGTCGAGAATTCGCTGAACGCCAAGATCGACGATGAACAATACGAACTGCTCGTGATGCAGTTTAGCCAAGATAAGGATCTCCGCCAGAAGGCCGAGAAGGCTCAGCGCGATCGCATTGAGAGCCGTAAGGAGGCTAAAGCTGCCAATGTCGAGGAGACTCCTGAGGTTGAAGTGGCACCTGCTCCTGTCAAGGAGGAGAAGGCTAAACCCGCTTTCAAGGTAATAGGTAAGATTGACCTTGATGGTGGCAAGAAGACTGAGCCCGTAGCCCCCGTAGTGGAGGAGAAGGCTGCTCCTGTAGTAGAGGAGAAGGTCGTTCCCGCTGAGCCTGTACAAGAGCCTAAGGCAGAGCCTGTCAAGGAAGAACCCGTGCAGGTTGTTGAGGAGGTGAAGGTCGAGGAGCCCGTAGCTCCCGTAGTAGAGGAGAAGGTAGCTCCCGCCGATGAGGTGCTTGTTGCCGAAGAGACCCCTGCCGAGAAACCCGCCGATGAGGTGTTTGCCGTTAAGCGTCCCGAGTTTGTGTCAAAGCTCAACGTAGTAGGTAAGGTCGACCTCTCTGCCATCAACCAATCTACTCGTCCCAAGAAGAAATCAAAGGAGGAGAAGAAGAAGGAGCGCGAGGAGCAGGCTGCACAGCGCAAGCAGCAGATGGCTGCAGCTAAACCCGCAGGCAATGGTGAGGGCAAGAAAAAGCGTACCCGTATCCAGAACGAGCGTGTCGATATCAACAAGGCTGGCGCTCAGGTAACCAACGATGGCCGCAACAACAATGCCGGCAATGCAGCAGGCAAGCCCGGCAAGAACAATGCTCCCGGCAACAATGCCGGCAAGGGCAACGATCCCCATCGCGCTAAGTTCGACCGTGATAAAGAGCGTGCAAAGCGCATCCTTGAGAAGAATGAGATGAGCGAGGAGGAGATCCAGAAGCAAGTGAAGGACACCCTGGCACGCCTCACCAACAAGCCAAAGTCTACCGGCGCCAAGCACCGTAAGGAGAAGCGTAACCAGGCTGCCGACCGTCTGCAGCAGCAGATGGCTCAGGAGCATGCCGAGAGCAAGGTGCTCAAGCTCACTGAGTTCGTTACCGCTAATGAGCTCGCCAACATGATGAACGTGGGCGTTACTCAGGTTATCGGTACTTGCATGAGCATTGGTATGATGGTGTCTATTAACCAGCGTCTCGATGCTGAGACCATCAACATCGTAGCCGAGGAGTTCGGCTTCACCACCGAGTTTGTCAGCGCCGAGGTTGCAGAGGCCATCTCTGAGGAGGCCGACCGCGAGGAGGACCTCCAGCCCCGTGCTCCCATCGTGACCGTGATGGGTCACGTAGACCACGGTAAGACCTCATTGCTCGACTACATCCGTAAGGCCAACGTGATTGCCGGTGAGGCCGGTGGTATCACCCAGCACATCGGTGCCTACAACGTGAAGCTCGAGGATGGCCGCCACATCACCTTCCTCGATACCCCTGGTCACGAAGCCTTCACCGCTATGCGTGCCCGTGGTGCCAAGGTGACCGACAT
>JAZRDT010000018.1:0-41982 GCA_045660385.1 Bacteroidaceae bacterium
CGACAGACGGCCGACCTCTTCTGCACTGTGGAGGACCAGCAAGGCACCGCCTATGATGAAGTGGAGCATGCCGCTATGCCTGCTGGCGCAAGCGAGGGCATCAACTACATAGACGAGCATACCGTCACCCTGGTGCTGAAAGACCGTGACGGCCAAGGCGGCAGCTACGATCATGCCTACGTCATCGGCGACTTCAGCAATTGGGAGTACCAATCGGCATATGCCATGAAGCGCGATGAGGAGGCAGGTACGTGGTGGTACACCTTCACGCAGGTAGAACCGGGCAAGGAGTACCGTTTCCAATACCATCTGCACGATGCCGAGCGTGGCACCATACGCATCTGCGACCCCTACACCGAGATTGTATACAGTGCCGATGACCACTGGATACCGGCAAGCACCTACCCCGACATGCCCGCCTACCCCACTGCCACATCGGGACTCGTGGGAGCATTCCAGACCGCCCGCGAGAGCTATACATGGCAGACGGACTTCACCGTCAGCAACCCCGACAACCTCATCATCTACGAACTGCTTCTACGCGACTTCTCCTCCACCAAGGACCTGAAGGGAGCGCTTGCCCGCCTCGACTATCTGGAGGCACTGGGCATCAACGCCATCGAACTGATGCCGGTGCAGGAGTTCGACGGCAACAACAGCTGGGGCTACAACCCCTGCGCTTACTTCGCCATGGACAAGGCATACGGCACACGCGAGATGTACAAGCAGTTCATCGACGAATGTCACAGCCGTGGCATCGCCGTGCTCCTCGATGTGGTATACAACCACGCCACGGGTGCACACCCCATGGCCAAGCTCTATTGGAACACTACCAACAACTGCACCGCAGGGTACAATCCATGGTTCAACGTCACAGCCCCACATCCCTACAGCGTGTTCCACGACTGGAACCACGAGAATGCCGAGGTGCGTGAGCATGTAAAGCGCAATCTTGAATATCTGCTCCGTGAGTACCGCTTCGACGGTTTCCGCTTCGACCTCACCAAAGGCTTCACCCAACGCCAATGTACCGAGGCCACCGCATCGAACTACGACCAGGGCCGTATCGACGTACTCACCGAGTACCATGATGCCATCAAAGCCGTAAGCCCCGATGCCGTTGTCATACTCGAGCATTTTTGTTGCGATGCCGAGGAGCGTGCACTTGCCGAGGAGGGCATCAAGGTATGGCGCAACCTCAACAACAGCTATTGCCAATCGGCCATGGGCTACGTGGAGAATAGCAGTTTCAGCGGACTATGGACTGGTACCTCCATGCCCTTCGGCTCCTACGTAGGCTTCATGGAGAGCCACGACGAGGAGCGCCTCATCTACAAGGCCAAGACCTGGGGCGCAGGCACCATAGCGCAGTCACTCGACGAGCAGATGCAGCGTGCAGCCATGGGTGCCGCCTTCTTCTTCACCGTGCCGGGACCGAAGATGATATGGCAGTTTGGCGAACTCGGCTACGACTACTCCATCGAGGAAAATGGCCGCACGGGCGAGAAGCCCCTGCGTTGGGACTATCTCAATGTGCCCGAGCGCCGCGCCCTCTACGATGCCTATGCCCAGCTCATCACCTTCCGCAGAGAGCATCCCCAGTTCTTCACCAGCGAGGCCGACTTCACATGGAAGGTATCCACATCGCACTGGAGCACAGGACGCCACATCAGCTGCGTGGCTGGCGAGGAGGCCTTCGTGGTAGTGGGCAACCCCGACACCCGCGAGCAAGCCATCACCGTGACCTTCCCCATCGAGGGCACATGGAAAAACTATTTTGAGTCCGCAGAGAACTACAGCGGCTCAACGGCAATAGTAACCCTCGGGGCGGGAGAGTATAGACTGTATTTAATGGAGAATTGAGAATTGAAAATTAAGAATATCGGAGTTTTCCGAGAAATCCGAGCACTCTGAGTTCTCCGAGGACTCCGAAAAAACGACAAAATAAATAACTCATAATACATAACTCATGAAAAAACTATTCTGGGTATTCTTAGCAGCCATACTGATGACAGGCTGTACCAGTAACACACAGCAACCCACGGCGGACACCACCGACTGGGCCAACACCGTAGTATACGAAATGAATGTACGCCAATACACGCCCGAAGGCACCTTTGCTGCTGCACAGCGCGAGCTGCCCCGACTCAAGGAGTTGGGCATCGACGTGGTATGGCTCATGCCCATCTATCCCATCGGTGTGGAGGGGCGCAAGGGCTCCTTAGGCTCGTACTACGCTATCATGGACTACACCAACATCAACCCTGAGTTTGGCACCTTGGCCGACTTCGACAACTTCCTTGCCGAGGCTCACCGCCTGGGCTTGAAGGTCATCATCGACTGGGTAGCCAACCACACCTCGCCCGATGCACGCTGGGTGAGCGAGTCGCCCGCCTCATGGTATGAGCGCGATGCGCAGGGCGGACTCACCTATACGGCCGACTGGAGCGACACGGCTAACCTCAACTATGCCGATGAGGGTATGGTGAAGGGCATGCAAGAGGCCATGCACTTCTGGCTACAGCGTGGTGTCGACGGCTTCCGCTGCGATATGGCTTGCGAGGTACCCCTCACCTTCTGGGAAGAGACCATCAAGGGCATCAAGGCTCAGTACCCCAATGTCTTCATGCTCGCCGAGGGCGAAGAGCCTCTCCTGCAGAGTCAGTGCGGCTTCCACTCCTCCTACTCTTGGGAGCTGCACCACATGATGAACGATATTGCCAAGGGCAACAAGAACATCGACGACCTGGTATCCTATATAAAGAAGGACACCGAGCGCCATCCCGAGGGTGCCTACCGCCTCATGTTCATCACCAACCACGACGAGAACTCCTGGGCAGGCACCGAGTTTGAGCGTATGGGCGCTGCCGTGCAGGCCATGGCCGTACTCACCTTCACCCTGCCGGGCGGACAGCCGCTCATCTATACCGGTCAGGAGATGGGTTGGGACCACCGCTTCCAGTTCTTCGAGAAAGACCCCATCCCTGCATGGGAGCAGAATGCACATACCGACTTCTACCGCGACCTCATCGCCTTCAAGCATAGCAATCCAGCCCTGAGCGCAGGCATCGGCCATGGCGAGTTTGAGATTATCAGCACCGACAACAACACCCTCACCTTCACCCGCTCAGTACCGGGCAACAAGGTAGAGGTTTCGGTACAGCTCGAGGCTCCCTGGCGTTGGGAGTACCGCACCGTGTGCGACCCCGTAGACCGCGTGGAGCCGCTTTCCTGGTGGACCGGCATGAACACACCCCTGCAGCTGATGATTCATGGCACCGACATCGCCTCCTACGACCTCACCATCGAGGGCGGCGAGGGCGTGCAAGTAGCCAAGGTACACAAGGCCGAGAGCCCCAACTACCTGTTTATCGACGTCACCATCGATGCCAAGGCACAGCCCGGCACCTATAACCTCGTATTCACCAAGGAGGGCAAGGAGTTCCGCTACCCCTACCAGCTGCAGGCACGTTGCGAAGGCTCTGCCGAGCGCACCAGCTTCACCACGGCCGATATGGTATATCTGCTCATGCCCGACCGCTTTGCCAATGGCGACCCCTCTAACGACTCTACCCCCGACACCGATGATAAGGCCGACCGCGATGCCTTCTTCGGACGCCACGGTGGCGACATCCAGGGCATCATCGACCACCTTGACTACATCGCCGACCTCGGTGCCACAGCTATATGGTCTACCCCCCTGCTGCTCGACAATGCGCCCAAGGAGTCGTACCACGGCTATGCCGCCTCTGACTACTATCAGATAGACCCGCGCTTCGGCAGCAATGCCCTCTACCGCGAACTCGTGTCGAAGGCCCACGACAAGGGCATCAAGATGATTATGGACATCGTCACCAACCACTGCGGCACCGAGCATTGGTGGATGCAGGACCTCCCCTTCCACGACTGGATACATCAGTTCGACACCTACACCGGAACCAACATCTGCTTCTCCACCAACATGGACCCCAACGCCTCGAAGCAGGACCTCTACATCCAGGAGAGCGGCTGGTTTGTACCCTCGATGGTCGATATGAACCTCAACAACGAGTACACCCTGCGCTACTTCATCCAGTGGGCCATCTGGTGGATCGAGTATGCCAACCTCGACGGCCTGCGTGTGGACACCTACCCCTACAACGAGAAGGAGCCCATGAGCCGCTGGTGCGAGGCATTGATGCGCGAGTACCCCAACTTCAATATCGTGGGCGAGTGCTGGACCTCCTCGGCTCCGCAGCTGGCCTACTGGCAGGGCGGCAATGCCAATAAGGATGGCTTCGACTCACACCTGCGTGCCATCATGGACTTCCCCCTCCACGATGCCATGCGTGCCGGACTCTCCGAGCGCAACCCCGGCTGGGGACAGGGCATGACGCGTGTGTATGACTGCCTGTCACACGACTTCCTCTACCACGACCTCTCCAACATGATGATCTTTGCCGGCAACCACGACACCGACCGCCTGGGCGATGTGGTAGGGCGCAACTACAACAAGGCCAAGCTGGGCATCACCATGCTGGCCACCATGCGCGGCATCCCGCAGCTCTTTGCCGGCGACGAGATGATGTTCTACTCCAAAGACCTCAGCCAAGGCCACGGCGGCCTGCGTGTCGACTTCCCCGGTGGCTGGGCTGGCGACAAGACCGACTACTTCACCCCCGAAGGTCGCGAGCAGTATCCTGTCATCGCCGACATGTACGACTACTCCAGCAAGCTCTTCCAGTGGCGCAAGTCCAAGGAGGTCATCCACAACGGCCGCACCCTCCACTTCATGACCCGCGACAACACCTATGCCTACTTCCGCTATAATGATAAGGATGTGGTGTTCGTATACATTAACAACTCCCAAGAGCCCAAGCATCTCCCCTGGACCTACTACAAGGAGATTTCCGAGGGCCTCACTACTGGCCGCAACGTCATCACAGGCGAAACGGTAACGCTCTCCGATAACACCATCGTAGAGCCCGAGCAGGCACTGGTGGTGGAGTTTAAGAGAAAGTAATTTTAGTTTAGAGTTTAGGGTTTAGAGTTCTAGGAAATCCTAGGACCTCCTAGAAAATCCTATAACTTCCTAGAAAAAAATAATAATCAAATATACCACAATGAAAAGAATCCCCATTACCCTCCTTGCCATCGCCACAGCCATCCTCATGGGATGCGATAGCAAGTCAACTCGTGAGGCCGCATGGCAAGGCGAGCACCAACTCACCTCACCAGGCAAGACACTCACCATGCAGTTTGGTGTCACCCCCGAGAGCGGCACCCCCACCTACAGTCTCCACTTTGGCGACAAGGCAGTAATCCTCCCCAGTGCCATGGGCTTCGAGCTCCGCGGCGACACCCAGAAGAAAGAGTTCTGGAACGGCGGCGACATCACCAGCAACGCCTCTGAGGTGCTCCCCCTCAACAGCGGGTTTACCATCAAGGAGGTCAAGAACGCCACCTTCGACGACACTTGGACACCCGTATGGGGCGAGGAATCCTCCATCCGCAACCACTACAACGAGCTGCTCGTATGCATGGAGCAGGAGGGCACCGGCTACCTGATGAATATCCGCTTCCGCCTCTACGACGATGGTCTGGGCTTCCGCTACGAGTTTCCCGCTCAGCGCAGCCTGGCCTACTTCGTCATCAAGGAAGAGCGCACCGAGTTTGCCCTCACAGGCGACCACACCGCCTTCTGGATTCCCGGCGACTACGACACCCAGGAGTACGACTACGTAGAGTCACGCCTCTCCGAGATCGAGGGCCTCATGCCGCAGGCCATCACGCCCAACTCATCGCAGACCCCCTTCTCGATGACTGGCGTGCAGACCTCCCTGCAGCTGCGCACCGCCGATAGCCTCTACATCAACCTCCACGAGGCAGCCCTTGTCGACTACCCCTGCATGCACCTCGAGCTGCGCCCCGGCACCTACACCTTCGTGTCGCACCTCACCCCCGACGCCACAGGCTGGAAGGGTTACATGCAGACACCCTGCCACACCCCATGGCGCACCATACAGGTTACCGACGATGCCCGCAAGCTGCTTGCCTCACGCCTCGTGCTCAACCTCAACGAGCCTTGCGCCTACGACGATGTATCGTGGATCAAGCCCGTCAAGTATGTGGGCGTATGGTGGTACATGATCTCGGGCAAGGGCACCTGGGCCTATACCGACGACTACCCCACCGTGAAGCTGGGTCAGACCGACTATGCCAACGCCTCACGCAACGGACGCCACGGAGCCACCAATGAGAACGTGCGCCGCTACATCGACTTCGCCGCCGAGCATGGCTTCGACCAAGTGCTCGTGGAGGGCTGGAACGAAGGTTGGGAAGACTGGGCCGGCAACTCCAAGGACTATGTGTTCGACTTCGTCACCCCCTACCCCGACTTCGACATCAAGGCACTCAACGCCTATGCCCAGAGCAAAGGCGTGCGCCTCATGATGCACCACGAGACCTCCTCATCGGTGCGCAACTACGAGCGCCACATGCACAAGGCCTACGAGCTCATGAAGCAGTATGGCTACAACTCCGTGAAGAGCGGCTACGTGGGCGACATCATCCCCCGCGGTGAGTACCACTACGGCCAGTGGATGGTCAACCACTACCTCTATGCCGTCACCGAGGCTGCCAAGCACCATATCATGGTCAATGCCCACGAGGCCGTGCGCCCCACCGGACTCTGCCGCACCTACCCCAACCTCATCGGTAACGAGAGTGCCCGTGGCACCGAGTACCAGTCGTTCGGTGGTTCCAAGCCCCACTTGGTGACCATCCTGCCCTTCACCCGCCTCAATGGTGGACCTATGGACTACACGCCCGGTATCTTCGAGATGGACCTCGGCCCCGTCACCGGTGGCAACAACAACTCGAAGGTCAACGCCACCATCGCCAACCAGCTGGCCCTCTACGTCACCATGTACTCGCCCCTTCAGATGGCTGCCGACCTCCCCGAGCACTATGAGAAGTTCATGGATGCCTTCCAGTTCATCAAGGACGTGGCTGTCGACTGGCAGCGCTCCGAGTACCTCCTTGCCGAGCCGGGCGACTACCTCGTGATAGCCCGCCAGGCCAAAGAGAGCGGACAGTGGTTCATGGGTGGCATCACCGACGAGCACAAGCGCCACGTCGACGTGCCCCTCTACTTCCTCAAGGCAGGCCGCACCTACGAGGCCACCATCTATGCCGACGCTCCCGATGCCGACTACGCCACCAATCCGCAGGCATATATCATAACCAAGAAGCAGGTGACCGCAGCCGACATACTTAGCCTCGATATGGCCCGTGGCGGAGGCTTCGCCATCAGCTTCGAGTAACATCTGTATGATACGATAAAAACAATAGAACAATTTTCAAAAAACTAAACAAAACTAGTGTGAGCAAGCCCAGGTACCCCTGGGCTTGCTTTTTTATAGCCACCCCTATATCATTCAACATTACGCAAATGTTTACGCAAAAGTTGCACTTGTAAGTCCGATGATTCTCAGCGCGTAACATACCACCTTGCGCAAATCTATGCTGCAGGTCTGTTTTTTCGGCTCACACGCTTCGCCACCTTGCGATATACCCCTTGACGGACACGTTCGATGTAGCCCTTGGCGCAGAGAGTGCGCAAGTGATAGCTCACGGCACGAGACTTGATGCCCAGCTACTCACCCTTCTCATTGGCCACTGCCGTGCTGAAGCACTGAGGCAAAAGCTGCACGCACGCATCATGCGCCAGCTGCCCCAGCGCAGCCAGCGTCGCATATACCTTGTCATCATCTTTGCCCAGTGCATAGGCATCGTGGTGTTCATCGTCACGCAGAGCCGCGATGTGATGGACGAGTACTATGAACACGAACTGAAGGAGATGCTGGATGCACTGTAGAGCGATACAGACCGGAAATAAAAGTACAAGGCAGGAGATAGCTCCTGCCTTGTGTTGTATGAATATGTGCAACTTTGTTCTTAGTTTGCCGCCTCAAACTCCTTGAGGAAGCGTACGTCATTCTCGGAGAACATACGGAGGTCTTTCACCTGATACTTAAGGTTAGTGATGCGCTCGATACCCATGCCGAGGGCATAGCCCGAGTAAACCTTGCTGTCGATGCCGTTGAGCTCGAGTACGTTGGGGTCTACCATACCGCAACCGAGAATCTCAACCCAACCGGTACCCTTACAGAAGGGACAACCGCTGCCACCGCAGATGTTACAGCTGATATCCATCTCGGCCGAGGGCTCGGTGAAGGGGAAGTATGAGGGACGCAAACGAATCTTGGTGTCCTCACCAAACATCTCCTTAGCGAAGAGCAGAAGAGCCTGCTTGAGGTCGGTGAACGATACGTTCTTGTCCACATAGAGCGCCTCTACCTGGTGGAAGAAGCAGTGTGCACGATAGCTGATAGCCTCGTTGCGGTATACGCGGCCAGGGCAGATGATGCGGATGGGAGGCTCGGCATTCTCCATCACACGGCTCTGAACGGATGAGGTGTGGGTGCGGAGGATGATATCGGGGTGTGCCTCAATGAAGAAGGTGTCCTGCATGTCGCGCGCGGGGTGATCCTCGGCAAAGTTCATGGATGAGAACACGTGCCAGTCGTCCTCTACCTCAGGACCATCGGCAAGGGCAAAGCCCATGCGTGCGAAGATGTCGATAATCTCGTTCTTCACGATGGAAAGGGGGTGACGCGTACCCAACTCTACGGGGTAGGCAGTGCGGGTGAGGTCCATCTCGGCAGCACCGCTATCGTTGGTCTCAAAGGCCTCCTTGAGTTCGGCGATACGCTCGGTAGCGCGGGTCTTGAGTGCATTGAGACGCATGCCTACCTCTTTCTTCTGATCGGCAGGTACGTTACGAAAATCGGCCATCAAGTCGTTGATGGCTCCCTTCTTGCTCAGGTATTTGATGCGCAGGGCTTCGAGCTCCTCTGCGCTATTGGCGCTGAGGGTTTCCACCTCAGCCATCAGTGCTTCTATCTTGCTTATCATAGTGAATTATTTATATGCGATAATGGTTGTATATGCGGTATAATAAATGGTTGTCTCTCGCTGAGCAGACTATGCCTGCTCTCTGTATGCCGTGGGGGTGACACCATAGAAGGTCTTGAACACGCGGCTGAAATACTGCGCATCGGGGACACCTATCTGCACGCATACGTCGGACACGGGCAGGTCGGTGGTACGCAACAGTTCGGCAGCACGCTCCATGCGACACCTACGCAAGTAATCGTTGGGCGACATACCCATGAGTTCGCGCACCTTGCGGTAGAAGTTGGTGCGGCCGATGCCAAACTGCGCTGCGATGACATCGATATTCAAGTTGGGATTACGCATGCGAGCATTGACGATGCGCTCGAGTTTACGGCAGAAGCGTTCGTCCTCTTTGCTCAACACGATGGAAGGTGCCTGGACTTCGGTTGGTTCGCCGGACTCAGCAACGGGTTCTACGGACTCAACAACAGGGGCTGCTTCGGTATCATCGGCTGCAGGGGCGACAGAGGCAGTGGGAACCGCAACCTCCTCCTCGGCTGCTGCGGGGGCAGGGGCGTGAGCTGATTGGGGTGCAAGGGGCTTCACTTCTGCGGTGCTGGGGCTGGGTGCCTCGGGCTCGGCAGATTCATTTTCCTCGAACCAGGCGGCAAACAGGTCGGTAGGGATGGCCGGGCGACGCCCATTGATAGGTTGCTTGCCTGAGGGCACAGGTACCTCCGTTTCTTCTATTACCTCTTCGACAACTTCTTCGGAAGCTTCGGCAACCTCCTCGGCAACCTCTTCGGCTTCTGATTCAATCTCCTCGACAGTTTCTTCCTCGACAGTTTCTTCCTCAACTGCTTCTGCGACATCTTCTTCAACTGTTTCTTCAACCTCCTCGATGATTTCATCTTCGGCAGCCTCTTCAACCGCTTCGGCGACCTCTTGGGTGGGTTCTTCATCAACAGCCTCATCGACCTCCTCGGCCGCTTCTTCTGTAGGCTCCTCGGTTGGTTCTTCTGCGATGACAAGAGGGTGTTCTTCAACTGGGGCGGATGCCTCCTCGTCGGGTTCGCTCCACTGGGGTTGCTCGTCCAGATCCTCTTTAGTGGGGGCAGACTTATCGGCCGTGTGGAGCATGCGCGAGAGATTGAGCTCTTCGTAGCGCATCATGCGCATGGTGTCTCGCAGTTCCAGCACCTCTTTCTTTAGGGTGGCCACCTCGCGGGATTTGACAAGGAACAACACGACAGCGATAAGTGTTATCACTATCAACAAGCTCCCCACAATAAGCCATATCGTAGGGAGCATAGCTATAAGTATGAAAGCGCAATTTGTCATCGCTAATGAAATGTATGTGCAAATTTAGCACGATTTCGTTAGTTGGGCAAACTATCGGGCCTTTTATTCCATGAATGTGCCCAAAAAAGCAGATTTACTCTACCTTTTTTCCGTTTACCTTCACATTCTTCAAGGTAAAGTCCTCTACATAGTCCTTGTATATCTCGGGGTTACCAGAGGCAGTGACATTGATATCTTCGAAGGTGAAGCCCTTGAGGTTATACTGTTTGATATCGCTCAGCACATCAAATACCACTTGGCAGTCGAGTTTGATGTCGCGTAATGTCACGTTCGAAGATCTGGAGTAGGGTATATCCTCGCGGCCCTTGAGGTCGAAGAATTGGGTCCAGGGCTTCACAAAGAGCATGCTCTTCACATTGCCTCTGATGCCCTCCACGGTGATGTACTCGTAGTTCTGCTCCGTATCGGGGCGCATCTTGAGCCAAAGCATGCGGGTGGCATCCTTTACATCGCAATTGCGCAATACGATATTGTGGTTGTGAAGCGACTCGCTGCCACAGGTGAGCATACTATGGCAGTAGCCATAGGTGCAGTCTTCGATAAGGACATTGCGGTTGGCGCCGTTGTTCACCTTGTCTAAATGTGCCCAGGGACCCTTACCGCCCTTCAGTGCAATGGCATCGTCATTAACCGAGAAATAGCATCCCTTGACATGCACATCGGTGCACACGTCGATATCGATGGCATCGCTGCTGGGTGCCTTAACGGGAGCCGCGGGTGCAAAGATGTGGAGATTAAGCAATTTCACACGGTTGCACTGGTACAGATGGGTGGTCCAGAAGGGCGAATTGATGAGGCGAACACCCTCGATATGCACATCGTCGCTACCTTGAACAAACACTAAGCGAGGACGCATCTCCTCCAGGTTGGTACACTGACGATTATATTCACGACGAATCCAGAACTGCTTCCAATAACGCAGGCCATTACCATTGATGGTACCAGAGCCGGTGAGGTGGAAGCCATCGCAATCAATGGCATTGACAAGAGCAGCGAAGTACTTGAGGTTCTGACCCTCCATACGGGTATCCATCACCTTGAAGTCGCCAATAAAATCGCTACCCTTCAGTACGGCACCGGCATTGAGATGAAGGTGGGTGCCCGGCTTGAAAAAGAGCGATCCACTAAGGAAAGTGCCCTCGGGAATGACAATGGTGCCACCACCATTCCCGGCAGCCTTATCGATGACCGCCTGTATCTGCTCGGTCTGCAACAACGTACTGTCGCGCAACACCCCGTGCTCGGTTATATCGTAGAGCACAGATGACTTTATATTTTCTGTACGTTTGAACCATCCTGACATAGCCGTACCATCGGGCCATTCGTCCTTAGCGCTGACAGGAAACACACAAACCAACATCGTTACTAAAAGAGACCATTTAATAAAAGATTTACACATAACCCTTGAATTTTATTGAAATAATGGCGAAGATAGAAAAAAATAATGAAATACACCTCCTTATCCTTTTTTTTCTTTAAAAATCTTGAAAGTATCGCAATTAGATTGTAATTTTGTAGTACCTTAAGCAAACTACGATGAAAACCCTCAGACTCCTGATTAGCGTACTGGCTGCGCTACCATTCACATTACAAGCACAAAGTTGGATTGATATTACGGAAGCCTACGTAGAAAACCCCTATTTTGACAACAACACAACCAAAGGGTGGACCTACACGAGTGATGCCAGCAGCCAATCAACAGGCTACGGAGGCATGGAGTTCTGGAATGGCACATTCAACATCTACCAAACCATCAATGTCCCCAATGGCAAGTACCGCCTGTCGGTGCAGGCCTACTATCGCACCACGGACAATGGATACGCATACAACAGCTACACCAACGGCACAGAGGAGCTCACGGCCCTACTCTATGCCAACGACAACCAAAAGCCCATCGCAAGTATCTATTCGGAATATCTGACAGAGGATATCGGCAGCTGCTGGGGCACACGCGCTAACGGATGGAACTACTACTATTTCCCCAATGGCATGGTGAGCGGTGCCTACTGCTTCGAACAGGGCATGTATAAGAACAGCGTTGAGACCACTGTCACCGATGGCACGCTGACCATTGGCATCGTCAACGAAACCTACATGAACAGCAACTGGTGCATGATAGACAACTTCAAATTGGAATACTATGGTCAGAAGGTACTTGTTAAAGATATCCGACTCTCTGAGACTGCCCTATCGCTTATAGAGGGCGAGCAGCGACAACTGAAGGCTACCATCGTACCCGAAAATGCAACATACCAGAAACTGACATGGATGTCAGAGGACGAAGAGGTGGCTACAGTGGATCCAAACGGCAAGGTGACAGCTAACGGAGCCGGAACCACACTCATCTACGCGATGGCTACAGATGGTAGCGACATCGCCGCCGAGTGTGAGGTAACGGTAAAGAGTGCCACGCCTACCGCCGAGTCGCTCATCATCAATGAGATCCAATCATCTAACATCGACATGTTTGTAGATCCCTCGTTCAACTATGGCGCATGGGTAGAACTATACAACCCCACCGATGCGCCCGTGAGCCTCAGAGGACTCTACATAAGCGATGATGCCACCAATCTGACCAAGCACCAGCTGAAACATGCGGCAGCATTGCCAGCTAAGGGGTATTGTGTGATATGGTTCGACCACTATCACCATAAATATGCCCCCACACAGGTCAACTTCAAACTCGACTTCGACGGCGGCACTCTTTATATCAGCAACAGACAAGGAGAGGTCATAGCTACGCAAGACTTCCCCATGGCCATACCTCGCACCTCGTATGCCCGCACCACCGACGGCACCGGCGAATGGGAATACACTGCTGAGCCTACACCCGGAAAAAGCAACCTGTCGAGCAGTTTCAGCGCCGAACGATTGGAGGCTCCGGTAGTTGACACCGACGGCAAACTGTTTACCACACCTTTCACGGCAAAGGTATCCATCCCCACCGGGGCCACCTTACGCTATACCACCGACGGAACCACTCCCACACTGACCAATGGCGCAACGAGCAACAATGGGCGATTCTCAGTAAACAACACTACCACATACCGTTTCCGACTCTTCCAGGAAGGCAAACTCCCCAGCCAGGTGGTGACACGCTCGTACATCTACATGGACAGGGAATATACGTTGCCCATCATCTCCGTAGTGACCGACCCCATCAATCTCTACGACGACAGCCTCGGTGTATATGTAAAGGGTGTGAACGGACGCACGGGTAACGGACAAAGCACTCCTTGCAACTGGAACATGGATTGGGACCGTCCCGTCAACTTCGAATACATCACTCCCGAAGGCGGCATGGTGGTAAACCAAGAGGTGGACTTTGCCATGTGTGGCGGATGGAGCCGTGCTTGGACACCCCACTCTTTCAAACTCAAGGCCGGCAAGATTTACGAGGGTCTCAACTCCATCGACTATCCCTTCTTTGCCAATAAACCCTATCTCAAGCACAAGACCTTGCAGATACGCAATGGCGGTAACGACACGGGATGCCGCATCAAGGATGCCGCATTACAAGAAATTGTGCACCGCTCAGGACTCGACGTCGACGGACAATCGACACAACCCGTCGTTCACTTCATCAATGGCGAATACAAGGGTATGCTCAACATGCGCGAGCCCAACAACAAGCACTTTGCTTATGCCAACTACGGTATCGACAGCGAGGAGATGGACCAATTTGAGATGAGTCCCGACTCAGGCTACGTGCAGATGGAGGGTACACGCGAGGCCTTCCTCGAGTGGTATGACCTCTCGGCCGACGCTGCCAACGAAGAAACCTATGAGGCCATACGCAACCTTGTAGACATTGACGAGTACATCAACTACATGGCCGTAGAGTTCTACCTCGGCGGCACCGACTGGCCCCAGAACAACATCAAGGGTTTCCGCCCGCGCATCGAGAACGGACGCTTCCGTTTCGTGATGTTCGACCTCGACGGTACATTTGCTACGACCAACACGTTCAACACATTTGAGGGCAAGCAAAACTACACCTTCGACTATATCTACGACATGGATGGTCGCTTCACCGAAGAGATTGAGATGGTGACCATCTTCCTCAACATGCTCTCCAACGACTCATTCCGCAAGCAGTTTATCGACACCTACTGTCTTGTTGCAGGCAGCGTGTTTGAGCCTACACGATGCAATGCCATCATTGACGAGATGGCCGAGCGTTCTGCAGCCATGCTCGCCTACGAAGGTCAGTCGCCCTACGGCACAGCCAACACACTGAAGAATTCGCTCGCCAATCGCCAAAGCGCCATGATCAATACGCTCGTGGATTACTGGCGCATGGGACTCAACGCTAGCATGAAGCAAGCCGTAAGCATCAACGCCAATATCCCCGATGCCCCGCTACGCTTGAACGACATGATGATTCCCACCAGCCAATTTAGCGGAACACTCTTCGGCCCCATCACCGTGCGTGCCGAGGAGGTTGCAGGCTACCGCTTTGCCGGATGGAGTTCGAAGAGCACCACCGTGCAGCAGACACTGATTGACAGAGGCAGCACATGGAAATACTATGACCAAGGCTCACTGGACGGAAAGAATTGGACCGCGGTAACCTACTCTGCCAACTCATGGAATAGCGGCAGTGCTCCACTCGGCTACTACACCAGCGACAACAACAATAGCCGTGGCTACAATACAATCATCGACTACGGCACCGATGTCAACAACAAACGCCCCACCTATTACTTCCGTCACAACTTCACCCTCCCTGCAGCTCCCGCGGCCGACGATGTATTTACATTCAACTACACCGTAGACGATGGCATGGTAGTATATGTCAATGGCACCGAGGCTGCACGCTACTTAATGCCCAACGGCACCATCAGCTACGATAGCTATGCATCAACATACGCAAACGACAACCCCGACAAGGGCACTATCACACTCCCCGCATCGCTATTCAAGAAGGGTAACAATGTCATTGCCATTGAAGTGCACAACAATAACAACACATCATCGGACATCTACCTTGATGCAGAGTTGCAGCGTAGCACAAAGAGCACATCGGGAAGCATCATCAGTACCGACAATGAATACCCGATATCTGGTGATGCAGAGCTCACTGCAGTTTATGAGCCCTTGACCGGAGATGAAGCAATCACAGAGGGAAATCGTCCCGTCCGCATCAACGAGATCAGTGCAGACAACAGCATCTACGTCAACGAATATTACAAGAAGAACGATTGGGTGGAACTCTACAACACGACCAGCGAACCGATTGACGTTGCTGGTATGTACTTGAGCGACAACATTGAGAAACCCACAAAATATCAGATCGAGGGCGACTACAATGCAAACACGCTCATCGAGCCGTACGGGCATCTGATCATCTGGGCCGACAAGCTCATGACCTTTACCCAACTGCACGCTCCGTTCAAATTGGCCGATGAGGGCGGCTACGTGGTACTCACAGCAGCCGACGAGTCATGGAGGGATGTCCTATACTATGAGCCGCACCTTAGCACCGAGTCAGTAGGCCTCTACCCCGATGGAAGCCACGATGTGTATGTAATGACCAATGCCACTATCGGCAAGCCAAACACCATCAACAGCTATGCGGCATGGCTGGAACAGCCCGAGATTCCTGGAAACGGAGAAGGAATCGAATCGTCCACCGCTGAGACGATGGTGCTGACGGTATCTGAGCAAATGTTGCACATCCATAGCCACGCTGGCACAACAGCTACCGCTACGCTTTACACAGCTACAGGCCAGCAATGCATGAAGGCCGTGGCAGCACTCACTAACGGACACGCCACCATCAGCCTTGCATCTTTGGCAAAGGGCACCTATATCGTAGCGGTGACCGATGCTGAGGGCAACACAGCGACAATGAAAATTAAAATTTAATATTATAACTTTCCGTATGAAAACAGACATTGAAATTGCTCGTAATACCCCGTTGGTAAACATTGAGCAGATTGCGCAACAAGCCGGCATCCCTGCCGAGAGTGTGAACCCCTATGGCCGCTACATGGCTAAGATTGATGAACACCTCATCGACGATGCCAAGGTGAAAGAGAGTAACCTCATCCTTGTTACCGCCATCACCCCCACAAAGGCTGGTATCGGTAAGACTACCGTATCAATAGGTCTTGCACTTGGCCTCAACAAGATTGGCAAGAAGACAATGGTAGCACTGCGTGAGCCCTCTCTCGGTCCCTGCTTCGGCATGAAGGGTGGCGCTGCCGGTGGTGGCTACACACAGGTGTTGCCCATGGACAAGATTAACCTCCACTTTACTGGTGACTTCCATGCCATCACATCGGCCAATAACATGATTGCTGCATTGCTCGACAACTACATGTACCAAAACCGCGACAAGGGTATCGGCCTCAAGGAGGTGCTGTGGCGCCGCGTACTCGACGTGAACGACCGCACATTGCGCTACATCGTTACCGGACTTGGCCCCAAGACCAACGGTTTTGCTCAGGAGGCAGGCTTCGACATCACTCCTGCTTCGGAGATTATGGCTATCCTGTGCCTGGCTACCGATGAAAACGACTTGCGCCGCCGCATCGAGAACATCCTCCTCGGCTTCACCTACGAGGGAAAACCTTTCACCGTAAAAGACCTTGGCGTAGCAGGTGCCATCACCGTATTGCTCAAGGATGCTATCTCACCCAACCTCGTACAGACCACAGAGAACACTCCCGCCATCGTACATGGAGGCCCCTTCGCCAATATCGCTCACGGATGCAACTCAGTGCTCGCCACCAAGTTGGCCATGACCTATGCCGACTATGTGATTACCGAAGCTGGTTTCGGCGCCGATCTCGGTGCAGAGAAGTTCTACGATATCAAGTGCCGCAAAGCAGGCCTTAACCCCAAGCTTACTGTCCTCGTAGCCACCTCACGTGCCCTAAAGATGCATGGCGGTGTAGCACAGGATCAAGTATCAGAGCCCAACCTCGAAGCATTAAAGGCCGGCATGAGCAACCTTGACAAGCACCTGCGCAACTTGCAGTCGTTTGGTCAGACCGTAGTAGTTGCCTTCAACCGCTACAATGGCGA
Organism: Bacteroidaceae bacterium; assembly: GCA_045660385.1. Lineage (GTDB taxonomy): Bacteria > Bacteroidota > Bacteroidia > Bacteroidales > Bacteroidaceae > UBA1189. The sequence continues at coordinate 17,338 of JAZRDT010000018.1, forward strand.
CTCTGAAGAGGAGATCAACTACGTACGCCAACACTGCGCCGAGCTCGGTGTAGGTTGCGAAGTGAACGATGCTTATGCCCTCGGAGGTGAAGGTGCAGCCAAACTTGCACAACTCGTGGTAGACACCATCAACGAGAACCCCTCAAGCAATCTGCAGTTTGCCTACGACGATACCGACAGCGTAGAGGACAAGATTGCTAAGGTAGCCAAGAACCTTTATGGCGCTGCATCAGTAACACTCAGTGCTGCTGCCAAGAAGAAACTTGCAATGGTGGCAGAACTTGGCTATACCCACTTCCCCATCTGTATCGCCAAGACACAATACTCATTCTCTACTGATGCAAAGAAATATGGTGCTCCCGAGGGCTTCGGCTTCAACGTACAGGATATCGTCATCAATGCCGGTGCAGAAATGCTCGTAGTGGTAAGCGGTGACATCATGCGCATGCCCGGCCTCCCCAAAGAGCCCGCAGCGCTCCATATCGACATCGTAAACGGACAGATTGAGGGTCTTGACTAACTATTCTTAAAGGATAAAAGGTAAAGACATCTATAGTAAAGGGCGGCAAATGTGCCGCCCTTTTTCTTTTCAAGGAGTATTATAAGATGAAAACATATCCTTAATCGGTTCCTTTTCTTGCTTAAAAGGCTGCAAAACATTACCTTTGCCGAACCTTATCATTGTACCTAGTCACAGACATTAGAAGGAAGCGACACACAGCATGAAACAAAAAACACAACACTTCATAAAGCACAACATCCCGTTCTTGCTCATTGGCTGCATTGTCATACTTTTGGTAGCCAACCTACTTTATGGTTCTGTACATATTCCTGCCGATGAAGTGTTCAATATTCTTCTCGGCGGTAAGGCCGAAAAGGTGGTTTGGGAGTACATTATTCTTGACTCGCGTCTACCACAGACACTTACAGCCCTATTGTCCGGAGCTGCACTGGCTGCTGCAGGTCTCATGCTGCAGACTGCCTTCAACAATCCGTTGGCTGGCCCAGATATCCTCGGCATCAATTCCGGTGCCGGATTGGGTGCTGCCATCGTTCTACTCATGTTTGGCGGACTTATGCCTACGGGAAACCTTTTCTTCAGTGGCTCTTTAGCAATTGTAGCAGCTGCCTTTGTAGGTGCACTACTGGTGACGATGGTCATCCTCGCGTTCTCGACACGATTGCGCAGTCACACCATGCTGCTCATCATAGGTATGATGATCGGTTATATTGTGTCATCCATCGTTTCGCTGCTGAACTTCTTCTCTACAGCCGAAGGAGTGCAATCCTACATGATGTGGGGCATGGGAAACTTTGGCGGCGTATCTCGCCAAAGCCTACCTTTATTTGCAACGCTTATTGTCGTAGGGTTGGTTATTGCCATCGGACTTGTGAAACCGCTGAATGCGTTGCTCCTGGGCGAACGCTATGCTGAGAATTTAGGAGTAAACATACGTCGCACGCGTCTATTATTGCTCCTCGCCACTGGAGTTCTCGTTGCCGTTACTACCGCTTATTGTGGCCCCGTCAATTTTATCGGTTTAGCCGTACCTCACATGGCCCGTTTGATGCTCGGGACCGGAGACCATCGGAGGCTGATGCCCACCACGCTACTTTGCGGAAGTGTCATCGCCCTCTTATGCAACATCATCTGCACGCTGCCCGGCGATAAGGGTCTGCTCCCACTCAACGCCATCACCCCAATCATTGGGGCACCTATAATAATCTATGTCATTATAAGCAAGAGAAAGACTCTTGCCTGAATCATCAAACGGCTCGTACCTGCTTCTTGGCCTTATCCTTTACGCAATACTCATTGAATACGATACCGGCAACAATCAGCACCAATCCGACATAGGTTGTTGGTACGATGGGTTCGCCCAAGATAGCCGACACAAAGAACAGAGACAAAAAGGGAGAAAGATAGCACAATTGATTGACAAGTGCCGGATTGGTGGTCTTTCGGATGGCTAAGCCAAAACAAACAAAGGGGATACCCATTTCGAATGCGCCAACATACATGCCTGACAATACTCCGGGGAGAGTGTTGAGATTTGCGCCAACAAACAAGGCTCCTAGAAGCAGATAGGCGCTACCGAAAAGGAAGCTCATAAAGCAAGCGACCGTAGCATCGGCCTTCTCTTTATTGCGGTTGTTGACCATCCAATAGCTTGCCCACAAGAAAGCGCTCATAACGCCCAATGCAAGGCCTCCCAACGGGATTCCCGTTCCGCTGATCTGCTTACCTCCGGCCGAGATTATAACCAGTCCGAACAACGACACCAACATTCCTATATATTTCTTTGCCGGGATGGGCTGCTTGGTAAACACGGCAAGCAACACCACGAGCAACACGGGCCAGATGTAGTTGACCGGTTGGGCCACTTGCGCAGGCAACAGGTCGTAGGACTTGAACAACACGAGGTAGTAAGCTACAGGGTTGAGCAGTCCGAGTAAAGCGAAGTAACCCCACATCTTTTTAGATAGGATTCGTACCTCATTCCATTTACGTTGTACGGTAAGCACTACTGCAAAAACCAATAGTGAAGTCAGACTCGCCACAATCAGCATCTCAAAGTGACTAAGATATTCAAGTGTCTTCTTAAATGCGGTGGCTACAGTTGACCAACTGAGCACAGCAGCCATAGCAAGGGCGATGGCTTTGTTGTTTTCTTTCATATATACTTTTGTAATATTTATGTTTCTTCCTTTTAGTTCTTGTGTACTATCTTTTTGCCACCCGCAATATAGATTCCATGAGGTGTTTCTTGTGAGAGTTGTTGGCGAATGCCATGGATGGAGTATACTGCATCCTTTGCTGAAGAATGATGTACGTTGTCAATACCATCGTCAATATTTGTATTCTTTTTCAACAAACGTACATTATCTATATACAATAGGGTGTTGTTGGCCGCTCCTACACTGGCAGAGGTTGAAAAACCCAAACTGACCTCCACATCGCAACGCTCAGCAAGAGAAAAGTCATAGACCATGAGTTCCCACTCCATATTTTTAGTCGAGTAACGATAGTCGGTGGTTGTGCCATACTTGATACCTGTGTAGGAGGTATTCGTGTTACCTGATGCAATGACCCTACGCCCTTCGTTGCTCTGCTGATTGGTGCACTCATAGCGCATATCAATAAGCAGACGATAGTCTCCAGCCGGGAGGTTGACCGTCTGCACGATGCGATTGGTACCGGAGGTCCACGAATTGAGCACTGTAAGGCAACGTACCCCACATGTATCGTCCATCATAGGGCGGGCACATTGAGCGGCATAGTTGCCCACATTGGAGGGACTCACACAATACATCGTAGTGCTATAGGGCATGGAGTACATACGCGCAAAGTTGGAACTTCCACTGAGCGCGTTTTTTGCTGTCCACCCTTGTACGGGAAGTACATTGGGATAGCTATTGTCAGTCGCTTTCACCGCATTAACAAAACAGGGGTTGTATACCGTGCTGCCCAAAGTTACATTACCATTGGCATTGCCATAGGTCACGTCGTCTTCAAAATTTGCATTGGTGAGCATTTCAGCGGTGATGTCGGTATACCCCTCATAAAAATTTACGGTGTCCTCCTCCGGCATAATAGCCTCCTCCAGTTTCAAGGTGCTTCCCTCGACGCTGATCTTTACCTGCGCCTTACCCGAAAGGACAAATGTGCTAGTGGCTACCTGTCCGTCGCAAACGATGCTTACGGTAACCTCATTGTCCTTCTTGGTTGTGGATGCCAGGTATACAGCACACGAATCATCAGGGACCTGCATAGCCTGGAGGTTATCACCCTTAACAAATACACGAAGAACGTCGCTCACGGAATGGTTGATCTCAGCAATAAACTGAGCAGAAGACTTGCTAGCTGCGATAGTGGTGAGTGAACTGAATACGGGAGCGCCAAGCGGACATTCTACATTGTTGAGCATACATCTCTGGTCGCTCACAAAGTTGGCGAGCATCAGGAAGTAGGCACCATCAGGATCGGGAGCGATAACTCCATTCCATCCTTCGGGAACTGCATCAGTAAGCACCTGCAACCCTTCGGCCATCTTCTGCGTAGTAGCAGCATCGATATTGCTATAATAGATAACATGGCGACGGTCTACAACTTCACCATTAGTAAAACTGCGGCTCTGTGAAGAATATGTGGTATAGAGCTTGGCTGTCTGTATCGAATTGTTGATACCGCGGTCGCCGAATGCCATAGACGAAGCACTCTTGGTAACCACACCGAGCTCATTGTCGATATTAACCCAAGGGCTCTGCCATGTAGTGAGGGTGCTGCCATCCAATTGGCGGTGAGCAATCGCTGCTTGCTCTTCCGCTACAGATTGAGTGTAGATGGTGCGTTTCTCTTTCATCATCGGGTCGGTACTGATAGCTAACATTCCGCCTTGTTCACGGGTTATCGTTCCATTAGTATTGCCACGCACATAATCAACGTAGATTACGGCATTGCCTGGTGTGGAGTAGAGCGCAAAACGATTGTTAAGTGCGGCATCGTTGGTGTTGAGCTCGCCATTCATCGTATAGCTATTTCCGCGTAGGTTATAGATACCGCTTACGACAGGGGTCGCATTGGTGCCCTTGCCACTTACCGTATACCATCCTAGCAGATTTCCTGTATTATTGGCACGATAAGGTACTATAATCTTGTTCTTGTCAGGACTGTTCGATGCTATATATCCCGTGTAGCTCTTCAGTCCTGTGCTCCATGAGAAACAGGTAAATCGGTCCTCCGATGCGGCACGCACGATGTTCTGTGTGCCAAAGATCTTGGCATCGGCATAGCGAGCATTGAAGTCGCTCCAATTGGTGGGCGTCAGGTCGGCTGTCGATAAAGTCTCGTGCATCAGCCAAGTCATCATCACGCGATGAGCCTCAACTCCCATACGGCGAGCGCCAACATCTGCATTGAGCAGCCATGAGCCGTCAGCCGTTGTCGTTTGGCGAGCTTTAATGTATTTGTATGCCATGTTTTCAAGCATCAGCGCATTGGCATCACGCAAGAAGCAGGCCATCGTAGAATACGACGTTATCTGGTCAAAGAGGAAAAGGCTCCAGTCATTACCATTGGGCATGGCAAGTTCGCCATCGGCAAGTGCCAACCAATTGAGCACCTCATCCATCACCTCCTGATTGTTGTGCATCAACGCGTTGGTGTACCACTTCTCCTCGCCAATAGTACCCAACTGGAACATCTTCAAGGCCAAAGCAGCCTCGCCCAGCTCTTGCATCACCACATTTTGGTAACTGGTGTGGAAGAGATTGTGGTTCTGCAACGTGTAATCATCGTAGAGGTTCTTTCCCTTGTAGAGATCGGCCACTGTAGTGTTGTCATATTCCAGGTCAATAACCGTATTGTCTGTAGCATCGGCATAGTGCGAATAGCTATTGATGGCAAACTCACGCAATCGGGCAAACCACTTTGGAGCCAGCACATCATTCGGGAAGAGACCCAATGCTGCAGCTAGCACATCAGCCTCCCATCCGTTCTCCTCTGCCTTAGAGTCAGATGCATATCCTGTAGGGATAGAGCGCTCCAATTCATAGTTACACTCGGCCTTGAGCAAAGCATAGATGTATCCCCTCTGCGCCTCACTAAGCTTATCCCACTGGAAATAGGCCGAATAAGCCACCGACATAGCCCATAGCGAAGACTCCCATGTGTAATCGTTCTTACTTGTAGAACCCCAGTAGTTATTACCCTTACACACCTTCAGTTTGTTTGCCTTATGCGTAGAATAAGCAAATACCAACGACTGCATCGCCATGTTTTCAATACTTTCCCATGTCACACCTTCGGGAAGAACGACCTTGCCCTTGGCATACTTCGCCAAGAATGCACAGATCATGGAGAGGTCTGCATTGGGGCGCACGCCTCGTTCATCATTGGCCATCGTGTTTTCACCCTGAAAACATCCACAGATCTCACCCAGGCTATTGGGTGCAGAGCAGGGCAAAAAGTCGTTCTGCATCCAGAGCGAGAAGTCGGCCAACATCTGCAAGATGTCATCCTTCATCTGAGCCTCAGGTACGAAGAGATGATTGATCACGCCTTCTGTGGGACTTGCCACATCCGTTTCCGTAGGTTCAGAAGGCTCCACATAGTCGTCGGCCACTTGTTCCAGACGCACATCATCTATCATCACACAACTGCCGCCTGAAAGCCAATCGGTCTTTATCGCTATGGTCACATCTTTTTTCTCTGACGAAACAAAAACAAGCTCCATTCTTTCCCAAGGAGCTGTCGTGAAATAATTTGTACTACCCTGTGCAAAGCTCTTAGTCGTAGATTCAACTCCGGCAGTCAGGGTAAGCGATGAGGTTGCACTATTGGCGTAAGCCGCACGATAGGCCACCGACAATTTATAACGTCCTGCGGGGAGTGATTTTAGTGTTTGCACCACCGTAGTTGTACCCGTAGCCCATCCCATGCGAAGGTAGTAGGCTGCATTTCCATCGGCTATAGTGCTGACCAACCCGAAATTGTTATCGGTGTAGCAATCAGAAGTCACCAATAACAGAGTTACTCCCGTACCGCTGACAGTCCATCCTGCAGGTTGGGCAAGTGTCCACCCACGGCGTCCATCAGCATTGTTTGTCACCTCGGTCAATCCATCGGTGGCATCATTTTCAAACGAGGCATTCACAACAAACTGCCTGGTGACATCTGTTGCGTGAGTCATGGCAAAAATCGCCGATACCCACAACAACATCATACATAGATAAATTCGTCTCATAACTTTATCGAGTTTTATATTTGTTTTTCAGTTATTAAGCATTAATCGGACTATATAAGTTGCAAATATACACATTTATTTTCATCAACACACATTGTTCGCTTCAAGAATTTCGTTTCATGCTATCACGACGTCGACACGACATGTAAATACTTGTTACAAATTTCACTTTTCAATGAATAATAATTATCTTTGAGATAAATCCTCAAGATACTTGCGCTTGCTGAGAAAATATTCAACCAAGCTTGATATAATTTCGCTCGCTTATTCGTATCTTTGCGCAAAATAAGAGTCAACCAAGATAAAAAAGTGCGAAGCCAAACTCCATATACACTAAACATCAATGGCCAGCTGCTATCATTGCAACGACCTTTGATAATGGGCATTCTGAATGTCACATCCGAATCGTTTTACGCCCAATCCAGAGTTCTCACGACTACAACCATCGCAGAACGCGCCAAAGAGATTCTGAATGAAGGTGCTGCCATTATAGATGTTGGCGGTTGCTCCACCAAACCGGGACTTGCCCCTGTCAGTGAGGAGGAAGAGATGCAACGCCTTGCCACAGCACTTTCAGCGATACGCGACATCCTTCCCGAAGCCATTATTTCAGTTGACACATTTCGCGCATCCATAGCCGAACGTTGCGTCAGGGAGTTTGGCGTACAAATCATCAACGACGTATCGGGTGGCGAAGCAGACGAACGGATGTTCTCTACGGTGGCCGACTTGCAAGTACCCTATGTGCTGACAAGTTGTAAAAATCGGTCGTTGACATACTCACTCGCAGAAAGCATTGACCGCCTACATCTGATGGGAGTGAACGATGTCATTGTGGATCCCGGTTTCGGATTCGGGAAAACCCTTGACGAAAACTACCACCTTATGGCACATCTTGAAGAACTGCATCTATTAAATTGTCCGATATTGGTAGGTGTTTCCCGTAAATCGATGATATACAATCTGCTCGGAGCCACACCGGAGGAGTCGCTCAATGGGACTACCGTACTCCATGCCATCTCCCTAATGAAAGGAGCGCATATCCTTCGCGTACACGATGTGAAGGCTGCTGCTGAAACAGTAAAAATAGTTGAAAAAATGAAGGAATCTGTATAACAGTTCAAATCCTGAAAGAAAGTTTTAACTCCTAATTAAGAAATAGTCATGTTACTTGGTTTTGGTATTAAAGATTTGATAGACATTCTGTTAGTCGCACTCTTATTGTTCTACTTCTATAAACTGATGCGAGAGTCGGGATCAATCAACCTCTTCCTTGGCATATTGATCTTTGTCATCATCTGGGTGCTTGTTTCACAAATATTCGAGATGCGCCTGTTGGGTGGCATCATGGACACATTGGTTAGCGTTGGAGCATTAGCACTGATTGTACTTTTCCAAGATGAGATACGCCGTTTCCTTCGCGAGATAGGCTCACAGAACCGAGTACGACGCATTCTGGACTTCTTTACAGGGAAAAAGGAGGCAAAAGTGGACCATGCAGAAATGATGCCCATCGTTATGGCTTGCATGAACATGTCGAAACGCAAAGAAGGCGCCTTGATTGTAATCGAGCACAACTCAAACTTAAACGAATATATCAAAACCGGTGAGCCCATCAATGCAGACATCAACCAGCTGCTTATCGAAAATATCTTTTTCAAGAACAGTCCACTTCATGATGGAGCCATGATTATTAGCCAAAAGCGCATCGTTGCCGCCAGTTGCTTGCTCCCCGTTTCTCACAACATGAATATCCCGAAATCACTCGGTCTGCGCCATCGCGCTGCATTGGGAATTTCCCAGGAGACCGACGCCATGGCTATTGTTGTATCTGAGGAAACGGGTGCCATCACCGTTGCGCATCAAGGAACATTGCACCGCCGACTCACTGCAGAGCAGTTGGAAAAGCTATTGTTCGACATCGAGTAACGAAGTCATTCTGCTGACAAAGTGTCACAAAATAAAACTTCATTCTCGTCCCAACGATGAGAATCTGTCAGCATGGAATATAAAAAAACATTCGTGGCATGTTTTTCGTTTTTATAGAGCAGTGTAAGGTAAATATTCATACAACAACGATAAAAAATACACAACTATGAACATCCAACCATTAGCAGACCGCGTGCTCGTAGTACCTGCACCGGCCGAAGAGAGAACTATCGGTGGTATCATCATCCCCGACACCGCCAAGGAGAAACCCCTCAAGGGTGAAGTAGTAGCCGTAGGTAACGGCACCAAAGACGAAGACATGGTAGTAAAGGTAGGCGACACCGTACTCTACGGCAAGTATGCCGGCACTGAGCTCGAGCTCGATGGCACCAAGTACCTCATCATGCGCCAGAGCGACATCTTGGCAATCGTAGGTTAATAATCTCCTAGGAAATCCTAGGCAGTCCTAGAGAATCCTAGGCAATCCTAAAAAACTAAAATAATAATAAAGAACTATGGCAAAAGACATTTTATTCAATATGGAGGCTCGCGAACAGCTCAAGAAGGGTGTTGACGAGCTTGCCAATGCAGTGAAAGTTACTCTCGGCCCCAAAGGTCGTAATGTAATCATCGAGAAGAAGTTCGGTGCTCCCCACATCACTAAGGACGGCGTGACCGTAGCCAAGGAGGTAGAGCTCGCCGACCCCTTCATGAACACCGGTGCACAGCTCGTGAAGTCTGTTGCATCAAAGACTGGCGATGATGCAGGTGACGGTACGACTACCGCTACTGTGCTCGCTCAGAGCATCGTGAATGTAGGTATCAAGAATGTTACCGCAGGTGCTAACCCCATGGACCTCAAGCGCGGTATCGACAAGGCCGTAGCCAAGGTGGTAGAGAACATCAAGGAGCAGGCTGAGGCTGTAGGCAGCGATTATGACAAGATTGAGCAAGTGGCTACCATCTCTGCCAACAACGATCCTGAAATCGGTAAGCTCATCGCCGATGCCATGCGCCGCGTATCCAAGGATGGCGTCATCACCATCGAAGAGGCAAAGGGAACCGAGACCTCTATCGGCGTGGTTGAGGGTATGCAGTTCGATCGTGGCTACCTGTCACCCTACTTCGTGACCGATACCGAGAAGATGGAGTGCGTGATGGACAACCCCTACATCCTCATCTACGACAAGAAGATATCAAATCTCAAGGAGTTCCTCCCCATCCTCGAACCCGCTATCCAAACAGGACGTCCGCTCCTCGTCATCGCCGAGGATGTTGACAGCGAAGCACTTACCACCCTCGTAGTAAACCGTCTTCGCGCTCAACTCAAGATTTGCGCAGTGAAGGCTCCCGGCTCCGGCGATCGCCGCAAGGAGATGCTCGAAGATATTGCCACCCTCACCGGCGGATTGGTTATCAGCGAAGAGAAGGGTCTGTCGCTCGAGCAAGCTACCATCGAGATGCTCGGCCGTTGCGACAAGGTGACCGTATCAAAGGACAATACTACCATCGTCAATGGTGCAGGCAATAAGGAGGCCATTGCCGACCGTGTAGCACAGATCAAGGCTCAGATTGCCGCTACCAAGAGCGACTACGACCGTGAGAAGCTCCAGGAGCGTCTTGCCAAGCTTGCTGGCGGTGTAGCTGTGCTCTATGTAGGTGCTGCTTCAGAGGTAGAGATGAAGGAGAAGAAAGACCGTGTAGACGATGCACTTTGCGCTACCCGCGCAGCCATCGAAGAGGGTATCGTACCCGGAGGTGGTGTTGCTTACATCCGCGCTATCGATGCACTTGAGGGATTCAAGGGCGACAATGCTGATGAGACTACCGGTATCGAGATCATCAAGCGTGCTATCGAGGAGCCTCTGCGCCAGATTGTGGCCAACGCAGGTAAGGAGGGTGCCGTAGTGGTACAGAAGGTTCGCGAGGGTGAGGGCGATTTCGGCTACAATGCCCGCACCGATGTATACGAGCACATGAAGGCCGCCGGTGTGGTTGACCCCGCCAAGGTAACTCGTGTTGCATTGGAAAATGCAGCCTCTATTGCAGGCATGTTCCTCACCACCGAGTGTGTCATCGTGGAAAAGAAAGAAGAGAAGCCCGCCCCCATGGCTCCCGGTATGGGCATGGACGGTATGATGTAAAATATTTATTAAGTCATACACAGGAAGGGGATGCACGTGGTGCATCCCTTTTTTTAACGGATACCCCGCAAGAACTGTAACAAATTTTGGCGTTTCGCTCGGCTTGTTGTACATTAATCTGCTGCGCAGTTTGAAGTTACACTGCGCCTCGGAAAAACCTAAAACAAGTTTTGGCGTTTCGCTCGGCTTGTTGTAACTTTGCAGCCATGAACGAACAGACACGACATATCGCAATTGACGAGTTTGACTACCCTCTGCCCGACGAACGCATCGCCAAATTCCCTTTGGCACAACGCGACAGTTCGAAGCTGCTGCTCTACCGCGGTGGCGAAGTGAGTGAGGATGCCTTTACATCACTTCCCGAGCATCTGCCCTCGGGTGCCCTCATGGTGTTCAACAACACGCGGGTAATACAGGCCCGCCTGCATTTCCGCAAAGAGACGGGGGCCCTCATCGAGGTCTTCTGCCTTGAGCCCCTCTTGCCCAACGAGTATGTGCAGATGTTTGCGCAAACCGAGCGCTGCAGCTGGCTGTGCCTAGTGGGTAATCTTAAGAAGTGGAAAGAGGGAGCACTGACAAAGGAGATCACCGTTCATGGCCGCACGCTGACACTCACTGCCACACGAGGCGAGGTGGCGGGAACGGGACATCGTATCGACTTTACCTGGGATGACTCCACGGTGACCTTTGCCGAGGTGCTGGAAGCGGTTGGCGAACTGCCCATTCCGCCCTACCTGAACCGCCCGACGGAGGAAAGCGACAAGCAGACCTACCAAACCGTATATTCAAAAATCAAGGGCTCGGTGGCTGCACCCACCGCAGGACTGCACTTCACGCAGGATGTGCTGCAAGCCATTGACGCCAAGGGCATCGAACGCGATGAGGTGACACTGCACGTGGGGGCCGGAACCTTCAAACCCGTAAAGAGTGCGGAGATTGGTGATCATGAGATGCATTCGGAATACATCGTAGTGGAGCAACGGACGATAGAGAAGCTCATTGCACACGGCGGCGAAGCCATCGCTGTAGGTACCACCTCGGTGCGCACACTGGAGAGTCTATACTATATAGGTGTACTCATCAGCCGCTGTCCCGACGCTACGGAAGAGCAGCTGCGCGTGACGCAGTGGATGCCCTATGAGGAGGAGTACAACCACCTCACCACCCTTGAAGCACTGCAGCAGATACTCGACTACCTTGACCGCCACCAACTGCCGGCGTTGCACACCAACACGCAAATCATGATTGCGCCGGGCTATACGTTCCACATCGTGAAGCGCATCGTGACCAATTTCCATCAGCCCAAGAGCACATTGCTATTGCTTGTATCGGCATTCGTAAAAGGTAATTGGCGCAAGATATACGACTATGCGCTCAGTCACGACTTCCGTTTCCTGAGTTATGGCGACAGTTCATTGCTAATTCCCTAATCGACTTTAATAGCCCTTATCCATCTCAGCTATGAAAGATAACAACCAAGAACTCTTACCTCTTGTTGATGAAGAGGGACGTGTGACAGGAAGCGCCACACGTGGCGAGTGTCACGATGGCAGCAAACTGCTGCACCCAGTAGTGCATCTGCACGTATTCGACTCGGCAGGACGGCTCTACCTCCAACAACGTCCCTTATGGAAGGATATACAACCCGGAAAGTGGGATACAGCCGTAGGTGGACATGTAGACTATGGTGAAGAGATTTCTGATGCGCTGACCCGTGAGGTTCGCGAGGAACTGGGAATAGAGGATTTTGTACCAGAGTTTTTATTGCGCTACATCTTCGAATCGGAGCGCGACCGTGAACTCGTACACGTTTACCGCACCACGTATGATGGTGAAATTCACCCTACAGCCGAACTCGATGGAGGACGTTTCTGGACACTCGACGAAATACGCGAGGCCATGGGAAAAGAGGTACTCACGCCCAACTTTGAACAGGAGTTTATGAGAATTCTGAATGCTAAGTTCTGAATGCTGTCCGGGACTTATTGTAATCAGCTTTGGGCTTTGGGCATTGAGCATTGGGCTTTCATCATTCAACATATATCATTCAACATTCATCATTCATCATTCATCATTCATCATTCAACATTGACTTCGTCGAACCTCGGCTGCGCTCGCAGTGCGATTAGCAAGCAAGCTTACATCGCGCTCGCTGGCACGAGCTTTCAACATTCAACATTCAACATTCATCATTCAACATTTGACAAACATGAAAATAGGAGATAAAGTGCGCTTCCTCTTCGAAACGGGAGGCGGCATCGTAAAAGGATTTCAAGGAAAGGACATCGTACTCGTAGAGGACGAGAATGGCTTCAGCATTCCGATGCTCATCCGCGAGTGTGTGGTAATTGACACCAATGAATATAATTTTGAGAAGAAAAGTGTAAAGGCCCCCTCTGACTCCCCCAAGGGGGAGAACAAGGAGGTTTCAAAGGTGGAAACTTCCCCCCTTGGGGGGATGAGAGGGGGGCTTTCAATGGAGGTCCCTGGTCGTGAAAAGCTCAATGTTGCCCTTGCTTTTGTTCCCATCGACATCAAGCAGATCAGCACCACCATCTTCGAAGCCTACATCGTCAACGACAGCAACTACTACCTCTCCTATCTCTATGCATCTCCTTCAGCAGGCGGCATGAAGTTGCGTTCTCAAGGTATTATTGAGCCCAATACGAAACTTTTCATCGAGGAATTCGGACGTGAGCATCTCAACGAGTTGGAGCGCGTAAACATACAACTCCTTGCCTTCAAGGAGGAGAAAAACTACCTGAAGAAGCCCGCTGTAGACGTTGAGCTCCGTATCGACACTGTCAAGTTCTATAAACTCCACACCTTCAGTACCGACAGTCCCTTCTTTGAAGAGCCTGCATTGGTTTACGACATCGTGCGCGACGACCGCCCCGTACGTCAGGTATACGTAGAGGCCGACGAGTTGAAAGAGGCTCTGCTGAAAAAGAAAAGCGAAGACAGCCGTCCCAGCCGTGCGCCTCAGCCTGCGCGCAAGCAGAAGGCCGACAACACAATAGAGATTGACCTGCATATCCACGAACTGCTCGACAACACTAATGGCATGAGCAATGGCGACATGTTGAACTATCAGCTCGACGTGTTCCGCAAGACAATGGATGAATATCGCAACAAGAAGAACCAGCGCCTCATTTTCATCCATGGCAAAGGTGAAGGAGTGCTCCGCAATGCGTTACTCAAAGAGCTCAAGAGCAAATATGGTTCGTGCATCAGTCAGGATGCCTCGTTCCGCGAATACGGTTTCGGTGCTCTACTGGTGATTATAAAGTAGCATATTGGTCGTGGCAGCTATTGCGTACGTATCGCAAACTGCCGCGGCATGCATAGCGAACCTACGGAAAGAGGTGGCTATGCATCCTTTGCCAAGGCCAAGGCAAACACACTGACACGGACACCTGGAATGGTAAGCAGAGTAGAGATGCATGCATGAAACGTTGCTCCCGTCGTAGCAACATCATCGACAATCAGCACATGTTTCCCCATTAACTCCTCAGGCTTTGTCACGCGAAATATCCCCTCGGTATTTTTCCAACGTTCTACACGACCCTTATGCGTTTGCGTGTCGGTATCAACGGTGCGCTCCACACAATCGGCACACAGAGCTACTCCCGTAACCTCGCCAATACCACGTGCAATGTAATCGCACTGATTATAACCGCGCTTCCGCAACCTCTTTTTTGAGAGAGGGATGGGCACAATGAGGTCCAGACCTTCGAAAAAACCGCTTGCATGCAACTCTGTCACAGCCAACCGACCGAGAAAAACGCCGACCTCGGGTTGATCATGATATTTCAGAGCATGAATCAGTTTGCTGTAGCGTCCCTCCTTATAGTAATTGAAATAGGCTGTAGCGCGAACCACCTCGGGCCATTCCATAAAATGTTGCATGAGCTGGTTGTTGGAATCACTCTCATAATGGGTTCGCGGGAGGTCGAGCAGACAACTGATGCATAGATGTTGCTCACAATGCATGAGCCGACGCCCGCACACCTTACAGTAACGTGGAAAAAGAAGACTGAGAAGATCCTTAAACAGATTCATGAGCGTTTGAACTATATTCCCACACACAATCAATCCCAGCCTTCGGAATCATCGTAGTTCTCATCCACGTCCATGCATGAACGTATGGCCGCAAACTCGAAACCGCGTCCAATTGCAAAACGGATTAGTTTGCCGTTCACTTCGTAATCACTCTTACCGCGTATACTCTTGCGTTTTGCTTTGATGAGTTCACGCAGGATATGAAGATACTCGGCCTCGTCGATGACCTCCATGGCTTCGTTGACGGTACCGTTATCAATTCCCTTCATGCGCAAACCTTGGGCAATCTTGATACGGCCCCATTTATTGAAACGATACTTGTCGCGCACAAAGGCCTCGGCATAGCGTTTGTCGTCAATATATTTTTCCTCTACGAGGTACTGCAATATCCGCGTACGCTCCTCCTCGGACAAGTCGTAGCGTTTCAGTTTGGCCTCCACATCACTCAAGCACTGCTCGCTTGTCGAGCATCGTGCTGCCAATTTATATAATATCTCGTCAGCCGTCATAGTCTTTCGTTTTCAGAACACCCTTTAACCTTTAACCCTTAACCCTTAAAATGTTATCGTCATCGTTATCGTCATCGTCAACGTACAGCCTCTGGCTGTTTAACTCCCTTCACCATCCGGTCGTTACCAAAAATATCCTTGCGCAATGAAACATCCTTGTATCCATAGGCCTGAAAGAGAGCTACAGTTTCCTTACCAAGTGCCTGATTTATTTCCACATAGACACTTCCACCTGACGACAAGGCATCTGTCTGTCCAATCTCCGCAATGGCACGATAGAAACGCAACGCATCATCATCCGGGACGAATAGCGCCAGATGCGGTTCCCACCCGGTAACATGAAGTTCCATATCGGCCGCTTCGCTTTGCTTGATATAGGGAGGATTACTTACCAACACATCATAGGAACAGAGCAGTGCCGGCTCCTTTTGCAACATGTCAAAAGGAAAGAATCTCACATCCGCCTTGTTCCTACGGCTGTTCTCCCGCGCTATCGCCAACGCACCATCCGAGATGTCACATGCCTCGACCATGGCATGCGGCAACATCTTACTTAAACTGATGGCTATGCAGCCGCTTCCCGTACCCAAATCAAGGATCTTCGGCTGGCGTAAGCGAAAGTCTCCGGCAACCCAGCCTACCAGCTCGGCCGTCTCGGGCCGGGGGATAAGTACGTTAGAATCAACGATAAAGTCCATTCCGCAAAACGGAGCCCTCCCCTCAATATACTGTAGCGGTTCGCCCTTCTTGAGGCGATCCATGATACGTTCAAGCAGAGCCTCCCGGTCGGGAGACAACGTCACCTCCTCCTTCAGATAATAGGCCGAAGCGGTGATGCCTAACATGTCGCAACAAATGGCACGGACGATGGCATTCCGCTCACCCTCATCAGACATCGGAGCAAGGGTTTTATAAAGTTTCTCTATCAGTCGTTTCACTTTACTTTTGTCTAAACCAAATTACAATCTTATCACAAAAGTAATCAAATATTTGTTTACCCGCCATTTCACCTGCACCTTTTGATAGGTTTTTGGTTTTTTTTGTTGTAGTTATCGTTTTTTTACGGTATTTTTGTCTGCTAAACTTAATAATCAGTAGTATTAACGCTAATACCAAACAGACAGACAATATGAACGAAAGAATGCTTAACATCGCATCGCACTTCGTTATCGAAGGCGAAATCGAAATCATCAAGCCCCTTGGTGAAGGTTTTATCAACGACACATTCGTAGTGAAAACCAAAGGAAATACACCTAACTACATCCTTCAGCGTAAGAATCACGCCATCTTCCCCGATGTGCCCGGCATGATGGACAACATCGTGAAGGTGACCACACACCTCAAGGAGAAGATTGCTGCTGCCGGTGGCGATCCCCGTCGCGAGGCTCTTACAGTGACCCCCACCACTGACGGCAAGTACTACTGGCAGGATACCGATGGCAACTACTGGGCTGTATGTGAGTTTATCGAAGGTTCTGTGACTTATGACCGTGCCGACACTCCCGAACTCGCTTACAAGGGCGGTCAGGGTATCGGTCGTTTCCAAGCTCAGTTGGCCGATTTCACCACTCCCCTCGTAGAGACTATCAAAGGTTTCCACAACATCCGTTGGCGTTTCCAACAATGGGACGAGACCATTGCCAAGGATCCTATGGGCCGCGTTGCTGAACTCAAGGAGGAAATCGCCTGGATCGAGAGCCGTCGCGAGAAGATGCTCGATTTCTGGAAGATGGTCGAGGAGGGCGTACTCCCCATGCGTGTTACTCATAATGACACCAAGCTCAGCAATATCCTCTTCAACGAGAATGGTGATGTTCTCTGTGTTATTGACCTTGACACTTGCATGAGTAGCACTTCACTCAACGACGTAGGTGATGCCCTCCGTTCATACACCAACACCGGAGCCGAGGACGACCAAGACCTCAATCGCGTATCGATGGATATCAACATGTTCGAAGGTTATATCAAGGGATACCTCTCTGAACGTAAGGCATCGATGACTCAGAGCGAGATTGATTGGCTTGCATTCTCTGGTATCTATATCACTTACGAACAGGTGCTCCGCTTCTTGATGGACTACATCGATGGCGATAACTACTACAAGGTACGCTACGATGGCCATAACCTCGTCCGCACACATGCTCAGTATAAGCTCCTCACCAGTATGGAAGAGCAGTACGACCGCATGCAGCAGATTGTTGCTGAGGCTGTGAAATAAATAGTAAATAGTAAATTAGTAAATAGTAAATTAAAATTATGAGTCAAAAACAAAACAAGACCGGCATTGCTCTTGCCATTTGTGGCCTGTTCTTCTTTGCCATCGGCTTTGCCTTGGGTATCAACGGCTTCCTGACCCCCGTACTTAAGGGCGCCTTGGACATCACTCCCGTTGTTGCCAATCTGCTGATTGCATTCAACTTCGTACCCTTCTTGCTCTTCGGCTACCCCGCTACCGTATGTATCAGCAAGATCGGTTACAAGGCTACAATGGCCGTTTCGTTTGCGTTGTTTGCCATCGCATTCGGTTTGTTTGTACCCGCAGCCAAGTTTGCTTCGCTGCCCTTCTTCCTAGTTGCCTGCTTCATCAGCGGTGCTGCCAACGCCGTGCTCCAGGCATGTGTGAACCCCTACATCACCATCCTCGGCCCGCTCGAGAGCGCAGCTAAGCGCACCTCTATCATGGGTATCTGCAACAAACTCGCTTGGCCCACCACTACTGTGTTCATGACACTTGTTATCGGTAAGGGACTCGACGAAATCCAGATGGCAGACCTCTTCTTGCCCTTCTATATTATTATAGGTATCTTCGTAGTGCTTGGCATCATCGCCTTGCTCGCTCCGCTTCCCGAAGTGAAGGCTGCCGGCGAGGACGAGGACGACGCTGCTGCATGCCCCTATGCTGAAGGCAAGACCTCTATCATGCAGTTCCCCCACCTGTTGCTCGGTTGTCTGGCACTCTTCTTCTACGTAGGTGTCGAGACCATCTCACTCGCAACAGTGGCCGACTATGCTACCAGCCTTGCCAAGGAAGGCGTTGCACTCTCTGCTTCAGCTACCGTCCTCGGCTACATCCCCTCTATCGGTATGGTGCTCGGTTACCTCTGCGGTATCCTCTTCATCCCCAAGTATCTCAGCCAGGACAAGGCTATGCGCATCTGCGCTTGGATAGCTCTCGTAGGCTCCGTATTGGTAGCTGTGCTCCCCGGCCAGTACTCTATCTACTGCATCTTCCTGATGGCTCTCGGCTGCTCGCTCATGTGGCCTGCATTGTGGCCCCTTGCAATGGCCGACCTCGGCAAGTTCACCAAGCAGGGTGCAGCACTGCTCACCATGGCTATTGCAGGTGGCGCTGTAATGCCCCTTGTACGTGCTTGGGTTGAAGGCATGACAGGCTCATTCCAGACTAGTTACTGGGTATGTGTACCTTGCTTCCTCGTAATCCTTCTTTATGGAAGCAGCTGGTATAAAATCCGCAAATAAGAGACCCTATCGACAGCAAATCTGAAAACCCCACTTTGCAGTTTTCAGATTTGCTATCCTAAGTTTGTAAAATTTTGCCTCTTTTTGTTTGAATATGTGAATATTCATAAAGAAAAGTAAGCGCAGAATTGTTACTTTTATAATCTTTGTATTGCAAAACAACTATGCGCGTGTCGCGCACGTACATTTTGTATTAACCATTTATAATTAACGAGTAAGAAATTTAGTATTAACTTAAAAAGTCTCAAAAAAAACATGAAGAAAAATTTACGATTGTTGTGCTTGGGTCTTGCAGCTGCTACCTTTACGGCTAGCTTCGCTCAGGCTGAGAACATGACCGCCAAGTTGGTGAATGCCGACATGGAAAGAGGTGTTATCGGTTGGTCAATTGACTTCGATAGCCACATTTGGAAGAAGAACACTAAGAGCCAGGCTGCAAAGCGCGGTTTCCATGGTGTTACCAACACTGTACTCGAAAACTGGAAGAGCGATGCTACTTCAGGTTTGACAGACAACACCATTTCGCAGACCGTAACCAATCTGCCCAATGGTACTTATGTATTCGGTGCTTATATCGGTGCTTCACAGCAGGGTTCTACAGAATCAAACCGTGAGACAATCACAGGTGTAACATTGTTTGCTAACGAGGGTACAACAGCTGTTGCTACTGACAACCCCGATAACTCTGCAGCTAAGTATGCTCACACCGCAAAGTTCAATGTTGCAGCAACTGTAACAGACGGTACATTGAATGTTGGTTTGAAGGCTGAGACAACCAACGCCAACTACCTCGTAATCGACAATGCTACCCTCTACTTCTTCGGTGACATGGATGCTGCTACAGCTCTTGACGAGATGGCTAAGATCGACATGGCTGCTACTGTAGCTATCGCTGACACCTGCTTCGCTCACAAGATGAACGTAGACTCATTGGCTCTCATCAACGAAGCTAAGGCAGCTGCTGAGGCTGTAACAACTGCCGACGCTGCTTGGCAGGCTGACGAGGACCTCTACTGGGCTATCTACAAGGCTACAAAGTCAATCGGTGACTACCGTAGCTTCAACAACGCCATCGCAGCTGCTGAGGTAGTTGCTGCAGGTGAGTGGTCTGAGCAAATCAGCGACTTTGTAGATGCATTGAACGCTTCTATCGTTGCTGCAAAGACTACCTATGAAGAGGCTACTAAAGCTCGTCCCGAGTTGAACGAGGAGAAGGCTGCTTTGAACGAGGCTGCCGCCTTGGTTGCTCTTGACAGCAGCTACGTATACCTTGACTGGTTCGATGAGGAAGGTCTCTACGAACTCCCCGCAGGTGATGGCGTAGGCGAATACTCTGACGCTAAGATTACAGCTCTTGAGCTTCTCTCTGAGGAGGCTCGTTTCATTGTAGACGAAGCTTACGAGTATCGAATGACTGCAGTAGAGGCACGTCACAAGTACGACAGTTTGTATGCTGAGATGCAGGCTATCATCGACAACCCCAACACCGTAGACACATTCCCCGTCGTAATCGGTAAGAGCGAGACAGCCCTCAAGGGTTACAACTTGATTGAGGGTGCTACCACCAACGAGAGCGATGTTGTTACCTACGAGTCTAAGCTCTACACATTCGATTTCCCTCTTACACGCGTACGCTTTACTGTGAAAGAGACAGGTAGCAATGGTCTGAATGGCGACTACCCCTTCTTTACCCTTTCTTCATTCGAGATGTTCGATGCTGAGGGTAACGAAATCGATCTCTCTACCAGCAACCTCAGCTCAAACGCATGTCACAACACATTGAACCCCGGTGCACCTGACGGTGCTGGCATCGAAGGTTTGGTTGACGATGATCCTGCAACATTCTTCCACTCTACATGGGGTGTAACAGTTAACGAGCACCACTATCTCGAGGTGACTCTTCCCGAGGGTGAGTACACTGCATTCAGCTTTGCTATGACTGCTCGTGGCACTAGCCATCCTCACCAGTTCCCCGCTGTATTCGAGATTTCACACCTCTCTGATGCAGCTTCAGACCTCCTGTCAGCTATCGGCGCAGCTAAGGCCATGAATGCATATCAGGGTACCGCTCCTGGATTCTACAAGGAAGACCTCACTGCATTCTATGCCGCTCTTGCTAATGCAGAGGCTCTTGCAGAGAATGCTAACGCTTCAGAGTCAGATATCTACGCTGCTATCAGCGCACTTGAGGACGAACAAAAGAAACTTGACGAGTACAAGGTTATCATGCCTGAAGTAGGTAAAAAGTATCAGATTGTAAATGCTGGTCCCTTCTACGGCAAGCAAGGTATTCACAAGACTCTTACTATTCACAACGACTCAACACACACCAACTGGTTATGGTGGGAAACCGCTGGAGCTGACAGTGTAAATCAATATTTCAGCTTCGAGTACATCACCAACGCAGAGGAAAAAGCATACTACGCAATCAAGCACGAGGCTACAGGCCTGTACGTTGGTTCACTCTTCGATGCTGAAGGTGAGGTCGTAGACAATGCATTTGGTCTGAATTCAACTCCTGACACTCTCGAACTCACTTCTCTGGGCTATGGTCAGTTCGCTATCATTCACGAAAAACGCACTATGCATGCTGGTGACCACAACAGTGGTGTAGCAAGCTCTAACGCTGGTGCATATGGTGGTACCAGAGGTGTAAGCTCTTCTATCGTGAACTGGTCAACAGGTGCATACGATTGCTCAGCATGGTACATCCGCGAGATGCAAACTCTGCCTTATGCAACCAAGAGCATCTCTGACCTCAACTTCAAGTCAGAGAGCATCAACCTCTATGCCGGTATCAACACATTGGTACTCGAGGCTGACAAGGATTGCGCATTCGCTGATTTCGTAGCATACGACGTTTTGGGTAATGAAATCGCTGCAGACGTAAAGACATCAGGAAAGACTGCAACCGTAGTATTGGATACAGCTGCTGTTGAATCATTCTCATTCGCATTCGCTAACGCGGAGGGTGTTACTACAGTTACTATCAATGGTTCTATCTCTAAGCTCTCTGAGTTGCAGGCTGCATACGATGAAACAGTAGCAATCAACCCCGAGGAGGGTCACCACGTAGGTCAGTACAGCGACTTGGTTGAATACAATGCAGCTCTTAAGAATGCTGAAACAATCTTGGCAAGCGGTGGTTCAGACGAAGAAATCCTGAATGCTATTGCAGTTCTCGACTCAGCAGTTGCACACTTGCAAATTAACTTGCCTAAGGCAGACAAGGCTTACTTCATCATCAGTGGTTTCGACGCATTCTATGAGAAGCATGGTGTAGATGTAGCCCTCTACGTGAAGAAGGATGGTACTCCCGCATGGAGCTATGTAGGTATCGACAACCCCAACTACTTGTGGAGATTCATCGATAAGGGCGAACCCGTGTATGGTGCTCCCGCATTCTACCTCCAGAACGTAGGTTCAGAGACCTATATGGAGAGATATTCTGCACTCTCTACACCTCTAACAATGGTGGCTGACACAGCAGCGACACAGCCCTTCCGTATTGACGCATGGGGAGATGGCGTAGTAACAATCTCAGACGCAAACTACAGCGATGCAAACTTGCACTTCAATGGCCACAGCGGTGGTGCTAACGCATTCGGCAACATCGTATACTGGGGTTCAACAACAGGTACTGCTTCTGCATTGCGTATCGTAGAGTCAGAGTACTACATCTGGCAGCTCACCGAGATCGAGGACATCGAAATCGTTGACGAGTATGTTGCTCCTGCTCAGAAGGGCATCTACGACCTCTTCGGTCGTCGTATCGAGGTTCCTGCTGCTACAGGTATCTATATCGTTGACGGTAAGAAGCGCGTTATCAAGAAGTAATCATACTCCTTAGATAAATTCTCGAAAGGGTAGCCGTTTGGCTACCCTTTCTTTTCTTTATTACGATATACAAATCAGCCACACTTCGGTAGCAAAGTGCTGCAGTATGAGCCAAGCAAAATAAATCTATTTGACCAGTCAGGGAAAACGCATTATAAAGACATCTTAATGAAAACGTCCAACTAACTGTCCCTCTGTTTATAGAGGGGCAACGCGAGATGAGCGTTGCTTGCGACGACGGGAGCTTTAGCTCCCCAAAGTCGTCTCAGGAGGGAGTTGCCTTTCCCTTCGGCCCGCGAACACGTTTCCAAACCGAGTGCGGGGCTATGGTACTACGCGCTCCGCTTGTAACGCCCCCGCCCTAACGGGCACCCCCTCTATAAACAGAGGGGGAGTTGGGTTACTTCATCGCCTCACTCGAAATTCTTTTCAGCGAGAAGCCGCGGGCGATGTCCGCCTTGAGCTTCACCTCGGGGCGGAACACGACCTTGTGTCCCTTTATCATCGCCGAAGGCGAGAAGTCCGAGGCGGACATCGCGTCGCGCGAGTAGCACTTGCCGCGGAGACCTATCTGCAAGCGGCCGAGGTCTTGCAGCACTACGGCCTGACCGGCAAGGAGAGCACGCGTCACGAAGGGTTTGATACTGCCCAGCACGGCCATAGCGTCGGCACGGGTCACGGTGGTGCTGTCGTTGATGTCACTGGCCAGATCCTCGAAGGTGTAGTCACTGGTCTTCACTACACGGCCATGGAAGTACTCGGTACCTTCAATGCCCTTGGGGTTCTTGGTCTTTTTCACTGCGTAGTTGATTGGCATGTTTTTTCTTTTTTTTTGTCAACGGTCAACAGTCAACAGACAACAGTCAGCCTCCGGAAACTAACGTTAATCGTTAAGCGTTCATCGTTGATGGGTTAATAAATATGGTTTAGGTGTCAATTGACGATGCAAGGTTCGTGCAAACGAGTGAAATGCAAGTGCACTTGCAATTTCGCAACGAGTGCAGCCGAAGCTCGCAATAGAAAGTAATGTGAGCGCTCACATTACAAGTCCTGGCCAAGGACTCAAAAGAGGTGTAACCCTCTTTATTTCTATTGCAAAGGTACGAAATCACAGTCCCCTCCCATTCCGCAGATGAGAGATACGGTAAGCCCTATAAATAATCTTTGAATAGGATGAAAATAAACCCGTAAACTATTGATAATCTCGCTGATTTTCACTATCTTTATAGAATGAAAAGCACAGTTTTTCAACGATGACGAAAACTAAAACGATAACCTCCATGAGCACCATCGATGTCTGTAGGCCCCTCTCCTCCCTCACCAAGAGCGAGCTCGCCCAGCTCTACTTCCCTGGCGCACCGCGCTCCTCGGCCCTGCGCCTGCTACACAAGTACATCACCTCGGCCCACGGCTTGATCCCTGAGCTGGAGCGAGTAGGATACCAACGTGCCTCGCGCCGACTAACCCGTCGGCAGGTGCAGCTCATCTTCGAGTACCTGGGGGAGCCGTAAGATCAATTGAAAATTAAACATTGTTTTTAGTTCGGCTGCTCTCGCTGAGAAATTGCAAGCGCGCTTGCATTTCACTCGTTGGCACGAACTTTGAGAATTGAAAATTATGGCTCCGCGATGTATGCACTTTTCCCTCTTCATTCTTCACTTTTAACTATAAAATCAGAGCCGTCCGATTTTTCCAACGGACGGCTCTGATTTTTTTATTGCAAGGCTCTGATAATCTTGCCAGACGGCTCCGATTGTGAGGCTGTTCCTGATTCGGGTTGTCATCACTCTATGTACAACGCGTACACCCTGCCACCTACTTTTGGAACACTTTATATGGAATAATTAAATAATTATGTAGCAAGAAGAAATATAATTAATTATTTATTTCGTAAATAAGTTAGAAAAACAGCTGGCAGGGTGTACGCGTTGTACGCAT
>JAZRDT010000019.1:0-2430 GCA_045660385.1 Bacteroidaceae bacterium
AAAAACGATTCTTTTTCATAGTTCAGGTGGTTGAGGATCATCGGCAATAGGGGTTTCTCCCCACATGGCGAGGATGGCGTTTACAAACTCAGATGGCAACACATCCTGAAGTCGAGCACGATCGCGAGGGATGTTGTTGTAACATACGCGTTGGTTGCTACCCAACTGCACGCGTTGTTCATCAATCTCAACAAACTCTTTGATTACGACATTTACACACTTGGGTGTAAGATGTTCGAGGGCAAATTCGATTTTCTTTTCCATATTATTTACATTTATACATGATGATTAGCGAGGTTTTAGAAGCCTTCATAAGGCTATCATCTACAGCTGCGATACGCAGCACGTTCACACCTGTGGCGGGTTCAGCGGCGATACTCCAATAGAGTTCCTGGTTCTTTACCGCGGACTTGAAGTAGCCGTGCGATGTCACGGTGCATTGCACAGGCAAGGAGTAATAGACAACTTGCCAGCCTTCAGGGAGCATCATATCCTCCAGAGAGAGGATGATGTAATCGCCAATGATATTGTATTTGGCGATATTGATAAAGCAGCTGGTGCCTGCGTACCATGCGTAGAGTTCAGAGCCAGGCATACGTCCCGATTCAAACATTGGGACATTGTCTTCAAGGTGACGGAGATAATCCAATGTTCCCATCTCAATGGTGGAGATCATTTGGGGAGTAACGCTATTAGGAGCTTTTGCGTTGGCAATCTCAGCGATTTTAGCGGTAATTTCATCGTATGTCATAGGATATAGAATTAAAATAGTTATTACATGTGACGGCGGATATCATCAAAAGCATCTGCAATGATTCCTTGGAACTCTCTGCCGAGGTTGTCGGCGAAGAACTCTTTGAGGTTCATGACGGAGGCAAAGTATTTCTTGCTGAACCAAGGGCGACGCTTGCGGACTTTGGCATAGCCGAGCATACCGCTGTTGCCACGAGGTGTCTCGCGCCCTACCCCATAGTCTTGCCAAAGACCGTACTCAAGGAACTCTTGGGAGAGCTGCACCTCAAAGAAACGTCCATCATGACGCACTGACAAGGAAGCAGGCGAATGGAGAAGACGGTCGGTGTCACGGACATCGAGCAACGTGAGCCGCTCCTTCCAGATGTCAATCATGGTTTTGTTGAAAGCCATGACATATTTTTCACGCTCTTGTTGAGCATCGGTTTGCGTGCGCTCTGCCATAGTTATACAAATGGAGGGGTGAAATGTTCGGAGAATATTCTATCTTTAGTAAACTCAAGTAACGAAACGCCATTGCGGTTTTCGTATTGCCATTCAAACTTGAAAGTGCGTTCGGTATTGGGTTCGTCAGAAAGTTCATAATCATAGGATGTGATGATGATGGGTACATCATAGGCATAGCCAAAGACAATCTGCACACTTTGCGAGGTAAGCATTTGTTCCATGACGGCAGCTCGCTCGGAGTCGAGCGCTGCTGTCTGTTGCTCAAAAGAACGAGTATGCTGAATATCGTATCGATATTGCTTTTTACCACAGACAGCCAATGAACTCTTGGTTTCGGTGATGTTCTTTGAGATACAAGGAACAGAAATGCTCTCCTTGGCATTATAGCAATTTCTGAAGATAAAGTGGCGGACATTATGCGCCTTGCTTACATAGAAATTGCAGGTTTGCTGATTGACCGTAAAGGAGAAGAAAAGTATATCCCATTTGCGCACGCGATCTGGGAGATAGCGACGCAATTCGGGGAAGGAAATCATAAGTTCATTAATACCTTGGTGGATAGTATAACCATACTCCATCATGAGCCACTCGCGGTAGCCCGTGTAATCTTGCACCAATACATAAAAGCGAACGGTGGTGCCGTTAAAGATACTGTTAGGTTCGCACCAAAAAGTGAGGTAATCAACCGAATCTTCGTAAAGGACGCGGTTGCGATAGGTAGTGAGCAAGCCGTCGGAGAGGATATCAGCGGCAAAGAATTTGCGGGGTTCTTCTTTGAAATAGACTACTCGGATGGTCTTCTCTGCGGTGGACTGAGCATCGGTAACAATGAACTGCATATCAGCAACAGTAAGATTCTGTTGCTCCATGAACATCTCGACTACATCGCTGAAGTCGGGGAAGTTGATGTAGGAGTTAGGCGTATTGTAGGTATTGCTAAATACCTCAAGCGGTGATTGTATGAGAAGCGTTACCGTGCCAGGAGTAACGGAACAGGAAATGCCACTGAGTTCGCTGGAGTAGCAAACGGATGGCATATATGATGTAAAATAAGCCATAACTTTGTGTTTTGTGGTGCAAAGTTATGGTTAATTAGGGGAATTTGAAAAGACAAGAAAAAGGAGGGCAATTAAAATACCCTCCAAAAATTGCATTAGTTTTGCTGCTTTAGCAACTCGCACCAATATTTAACTAATGTGACTTTACGTTTTAACTTTTCAAGATCACATT
>JAZRDT010000020.1:0-7273 GCA_045660385.1 Bacteroidaceae bacterium
ATGGCCAATGTAGGAGCTACTGCCTTGTCATGAGTTCTTCTCTTGGCAGTTCTGGTCTTCGATTGTCTTCTTTTAGGATGTGCCATTTCTTTTAGTTTTAATTATTAATTATTTTCTTTAAACCTTCCCAACGCGGATCCACGGGGGTGTCCGCTTCGTCTGACTCGTCGCCGAACGTGATTGCATCGCCGCCGTCGAACTCATCATCGTCGGCCGAACGCAGCAGATGCTTGCTCAGCTTGCCTGACATCTCTTTGTTGCACTTACCGGGAGCATGCACATGCTTCATCGGTATGGCGAGGGCGATAAACTCATATATGTACCAAGCCACGTTGATGATTCCCTCCACTTCGGGGACAATCACCACGTCGCCCTGTTCACCATAGTCAGCGCCCAGCTTCACCTGCAACTGGCCCTTGGTATGGATGTCGAGATCCATCTCGTCGAGGCAGCGGTCGCAATTGACCTTTATCACGCCATCGAGCACGAAACTCATCTCGTACACATCAACACTGCGATGCACATCGAGCGCAATCTGCACTTTACCCTTCTGCACCTCGGGGCCATCGATATGGGCAAAGAACTCGTTATCGACACTCAAGTCGTAAGAGGCGTTCACCTCTTTCATTCCTCGTAGGTCTATCTTATAACTGTCAAATTTACCCATTTTCGTTACTTTTTATGGTCGCACACGAATAGATGTGGCCAATCGGGCGACAAAGATACAACATTTTATTCATTTCGCATCACGAATTAGTGTAAAACTTTGCTTTTTTATTACGTTTTTACCGCAAACGTGGGTTAACCTTCGTTAAAAAAGCTTACTTTTTACACCATAGAATGCAGAATTGCCTCATTTTGTTCACCCAACAAGAAAAAAAATGCACCCATTTCGCCACGCGCATGACCATACTCTGTCACTTACGCAATTCGATGCGGAAAGTGGTGCCTTTGCCCAGCTCCGAATGCTTCACATAGATGCGTCCCTTGTGGTAACTTTCAACGATGCGCTTAGCCAAAGAGAGTCCCAGGCCCCAACCCCGCTTCTTGGTGGTGAAGCCAGGAGAGAAAATACTATTGAAATGGCTCTTTTGAATACCCTTACCGGTATCGGTGACATCGATATAAACGCGCTCGTCGGTTTGCGCCACATGCAAGGTGATGGTACCCTCACCATCCATAGCGTCGATGGCATTCTTGCAGAGGTTCTCGATGACCCACTCGAAGAGCGGACTGCACATGCGTACTACGATCGGGCGATCGGGCAGGACGCAACGTATAGACACATGAGTCGAAGAGCGGCGGCTGACATAGTCGACCACACGAACCAAAGCCTCATTCAGGTTCTCGGGGCTCTTCTCTGGCAGAGAGCCTATCTTGGAGAAACGTTCGGCAATAACCTCGAGGCGTTTCACATCCTTGCCCATCTCGGGAATGAGTTCGTCATCAGGATAGGTGCTACGCAGCATCTCAGTCCACGCCATTAGCGACGAGATGGGAGTGCCCAACTGGTGCGCCGTCTCCTTGGAGAGCCCCACCCACACGCGGTTCTGTTCGGAGCGCTTCAAACTGAGTAGGGCAAAGAGGGCCACGAGAAGAAAGATGGTGAAGATACCAAACTGCACATAGGGGTATGCGCCCAAACGTTTGAGCATGAGAGAGTCATCGTAGCACACATCGAAGTAACGGCCAGGCTCGTCCATATCCATACGGATCATATTCCCGGCCTCGCGCATCGCAGCAGCCTGACGCATCAAGTAGCCCAATGTATCGGTACCATGGATACGCATGTTGCTGTAGCTGTCGATACCTCCCTTGTCGTCGAGTACTATAACAGGGATGGTGTTGTTGCCCGTGATGACGGTGAGCACAAGGTTCAGGTCGGTGTTCTCATCGGCATTATTGAACGTACGCATAGCCTCAGTCCATATAGCCATGCGAGTAGCCTCCTCGCGTTCAAGGTCGCGCACCAAGAAGTTGGAGAATATCAGTGAAGCTACGCCCAACAATATCGCAATGATGATAAGTGCTATCTTGATAGCACGTGTTCGATTGATCCATTCCATAGTATACATTCTTAGGGCACGGACAGGACGGGCCCTTTCCTATATAACGGAGGAAAAACCGAATTAGTATATGGCTTTATCCAACTGCTCGGCAATTTGGCGCATGCCCTCGATGTTGGGGTGACCTGCGGTCTTGCTGATGCCCTTGAGCTGGATCATCGGGACGCCGTAATGCTTGCAGATGGTGGCCATCGACTCGGTAATCTCGGGTTTGAGCCCATCGTTAGAAATGAAGTAGACATCAGCCGTCGGATAGCGTTCCTGGATACGGGCAAGCATGCAGGCCATGGCAGGGCGAAAGGTGTAGAGATCGGCCCGGCGCCAGTCGGCATACTTATACTCACCGATAGGAGAGCCAGCCCACGAGTCGTTGGTACCGCCAAAGATAAGGATAATGTCGGGACTTCCCAACGCAGCGGTGCGTAGCACGAAGGAGCGGTTGCTATAGTCCTCGTCGCGGTAACCGGTATAGCAGATGGTAGAGCCCGACCACGAGTTGTTGACCTCGAGTTTCCAATTCTTTTTCTTAATCAACTGCATCCACCAAGTCTCACTCACTTTGCTCACATCGGTGCTTCGGGCATCGTGCCTGCTGCCAGCGAAGTACCATATATCCATAGTATCGGGAGTGAGGTAGCCCTCAAAGGTGGAGTATGAGTCACCCAAGATGCTTACCGAGGGACGTTGTGCCATGCCCATCAAGGTGCAGGCAATGAGGAGCGATAGAGTTAAGAGAGTCTTTTTCATACGTGTGTCCTTATGGTTTGTTGTTTGTTGATTGTTTTTCTAAAAATCCAACGACAGTTGTCCGTCACCCAAGAGGTTGTAGCTCATACGATGGTAGGGCGTGAGTCCATGCTCCTTGATGCCTGCACGGTGCTTGGCCGTGGGATATCCATTGTTATGGTTCCAGTCGTAGTGGGGATATTCCTCGTGCAGGCGGTTCATATAGTCGTCGCGGTAGGTCTTGGCGAGAATAGAGGCCGCCGCAATGTTCATCAGTTTGCCATCACCCTTGACCACCGTCTCGTGGGGCGTGTCGCCATAGGGTTTAAACTTATTGCCATCTACCACCACATACTCCGGACGTATCTTCAGCCCATCCAACGCGCGGTGCATAGCAAGGATAGAGGCATTGAGGATGTTTATCTCATCAATCTCTTTAGCGGTCACGATGCCCAGCGCCCATGCCAGCGCATCGCGCTCGATATCCTCGCGCAGAGCATAGCGCTGCTTCTCGGTCAGCTGTTTCGAGTCGTTGAGCAGAGGGTGCGAATAGTCGGGCGGCAGTATCACTGCAGCAGCATATACATCGCCAGCCAAGCAACCACGACCCGCTTCGTCGCAGCCAGCCTCTATAAGTTCGGGATGGAGACAGGGTAACAGCATACTTATATCCTTTGGGTGCAAAGATACGAATAAGCGAGCGAAAACATATCAAGCTTGCTTGAATATTTCTCTCAACGAACTAAAGTATTTTCTTGGCTCATCCATAGATTTATATAAAAACTCAACTTCCGCAAGCCGCAGCCTAATTCCTGTGCCAGCGAAGCGGCATTAAACAATACAAAGATAGAGCATTTGCATTATACAGAAACATTCTTTACCTTTGCGCAAATCAAACATCTATCGTCATGCAAAGAATATTATTCTGTTTCTGTATCATATTGGGATTCTTAGCTTGTAATAATGCACCTACAGATACCATACCCTTGAAAGTCCCTGAAGAGCAAATGGCTCTGCATATGCAATTAGCCAACGATATCACTCGTTTGATGGAAGAAGACAGTGTTCAGTGGGATGCCGTAATGGCATTATCCGACTCTGCCCAAACCATTTTTTGGTATGTTCCTGAAGTTTTTGCTTCCGAAGCATTTGCGTGGCATCACTTAGGCGAGAAGCCTAAGGCCGATTCCGTCTTCATGCACATGCGCAATCTTTATGACCGCCGTCTTCGCCAGCGGGCAGACTTCAGCGATGCTGTCAATCGTGCTTTCGTGAGCGGATATCTCTATGGTTCAAAGGCATTCATGGCTGAACTCGATTCGCTTGCAAAGCTCAAAGCTTATCAACCTAATTCTGCGGAACTAAAGATGTGGCGCGAACTCGGGCCCGAAGCTTTAGAACAAATTTTGGATAGGAGGTAGTCGTTCTATTTATAGTATCGTACAGGCCTGTATGCATTATCTATCAGTTCAAACTTTAGTCGGTATACATCATCGATAAACAACGAATCGCCCAGCTTCACAAGGTCTATCAAGCGGTGATTCTCGTAGCCATTCTCGATGAAATATATACGGTAGGTGTTGTCGTGCTCGTGTACGACCTTCATTACTTCATTAATATCATGCGGCCCGTCCTGATAACCATTGATAAAGTTATAGAAACTCCACCATTCAAGACCAAGTTCCTCTTGCGAGATGATGTAGTCTTCTTGTAATTGTTTCTCGTAGTCCTCGCCCAGTTTGCTTAGGAAACGTGGCGTGCAGTACTTCGTAGCATCCAATTGAAAATGGGCAATACCTCGTCCGAACAAATACCTGCTATAGAAGTCACTCAGCATCTTTATGGCCCTTTCTTGTTCGTTACTTTCTTGCTCAAGATCAAACGTGTCACCCGTGGTCATCTTAAGGGGCTCTTTTGAAATCCGTATGCCCGACAGCGTTCCCCCTGCAAACTCATCATTCGTGATGATCTCCTGCTTGTCGTCAATGGTATATATCCTTTTAGCCTCATTCTGCGCCACTGATTGCATACAACACAGTGCGCACAATAGAATACTTGTAAAAGCTCTCATGCCCGATTCATTTGTTCCGATTAAACTCCTCCAACCTTTCATTCAGCAAGTCACACAACACTTGTGGTTTAATCTTCAGTCCATCGGCGGCGATAGACTCTTGTGCGCCCACAAGTTTGACATTAAAGTTGCGTACTGCACGGCCCCACTGGCCGGCATTATCCAGCCGTTGAGCCTCAATATTCTTATTGTATTTAACTCCTATCATCCTAGCAGTAGAGACACGAGTGAGGAAGAAGATTTCCACATCGGCAAACGATGCCTCCCATGGCTTCCCTGCGTTCATTATCACCTTCTCGTCCGTAATGACGAGATACGGTGTCCGCGTCAACAGTACCTTTAGCACAAGATAGGCAACAAACAATCCGCCCAAACCAAAGAACAGGATACCAATCCATGCTGCAATGATAACCATCAAAGGTTTCTCATTCCCATCAAGCAAAATCAAGACACTGCCCGCTGCAAATGCAAGGCAACAGAGAATCAGTAGAGCATTCCTCCACACCGAACGATAGATTTTGATTTCTTCTCTCATTTATTTCTCGTTTTGTCCCGTAAAAGTAGTTACTTTATTTGAGACATGCAAGTGAATCAAAATTTTCTATCCTTTACGACCTCCAATAGGAGTTTGGCGTATCCACTCGCAGCAACCTATAAAGTCTGAAAAGAATAGGCGGAGGCGTACTTTGAAGGCTTTGTAGGTTGTTGTGCAAACCTCACTGAGTGCCGTTTGGATTCGTCCAAACTGGAGTTTTTCTTTGTCCAAACTATAATTTGGATATAGACAAACCACCATTTGGAGCCTTTGATAAAAAATTATCACAGGCTTGACAAAATTTTGTCGCACCTGTGATAATTTTTTGTCACTATAGTGATATTTTTTTGTCAAGCCTGCAAAAAAGTTTGACAAAAACGTGCAAATGACTCAAATGCAGTGCTCCTCTTAATTATCGGAGCTAATGATTCTTGCGAGTAAGGGTCTGAATTAGAACATCTTCCTCACCCTATCTACGGCGGCTACAAGCGCATCGACCTCCTCCATTGTATTGTATAGGGCAAATGAGGCGCGTACGGTGCCGGGGATGCCCATGCGCTGCATCAGGGGCTGGGCGCAGTGGTGGCCGGTGCGCACGGCTATGCCGAGGCGGTCGAGCAGAGTACCAAGGTCAGAGGGATGTATGTTCCCCACGTTGAAGGAGATGACAGCACCGCGCTCTTCGGCCTCGCCGATGATGCGCATCTCGGGAATCTCGCGAAGGCGTTGCAGGGCATAGTCGGTGAGCGCTTTCTCATGAGCGGCAATATTGTCTATGCCGAGTGTCGACACATAGTCGAGGGCACGGGCAAAGGCTGTGGTGCCGATGTAGTCGGGCGTGCCGGCCTCAAATTTATAGGGGAGTTCGTTGAAGGTAGTGCGCTCAAACGATACCGTCTGTATCATCTCGCCACCGCCCTGATAGGGAGGCATGCGGTCGAGCCAGCGCTCCTTGCCGTAGAGCACACCGATGCCCGTGGGGCCATACACCTTATGTGCACTGAAGGCGTAGAAGTCGGCATCGAGCTCCTGCACGTCGACCTTGATATGCGGCACGCTCTGCGCACCATCCACAGCAAAGGGTACATTGTGCTCGTGGGCGATACGAATCATTTCCTTGATAGGATTCACAGTACCCAGCACGTTCGACACGTGCATCACGGAGACGAGGCGCGTATGTTCATTAAAGAGTTTCACATACTCATCCATGCAGATTTCGCCGCTATCGGTGATGGGTATCACACGCAAACGGATACCTTTGCGGGCCTCGAGCAGTTGCCAGGGTACGATGTTGCTATGGTGCTCCATCGTAGATACGATGACCTCGTCGCCCTCGCGAAGGAAAGCCTCACCAAATGAGGAGGCGAGCAGGTTGAGAGCCTCGGTAGTGCCACGGGTGAAGATGATTTCGCTAGCCGAGGCAGCATTGATAAACCAACGCACGCGCTCGCGCGAAGCCTCATGCAGTTTGGTAGCCTCCTGCGAGAGGAAGTGTACACCGCGGTGCACATTGGCATTCACCGAATAATACTCCTCGGTGATGGCATCGACCACGGTACGGGGTTTCTGCGTGGTGGCTCCATTATCGAGATACACCAACGGTTTGCCATATACCTGGCGGTCAAGGATGGGGAAATCGGCACGGATGGCATCAATATCGTATATCATCGTCTCGCTCTCCTATATTTTTTACTTACATACACTACAATCGCCACACTTGCCCAGTTCGCCGCGGAAACGCTTCTCCACCAGGTGGTGCAGGCGGTCGCGCAAGGCTTCGAGGCGAATGCCATCGATGACCTCGCCTACGAAAGCTCGCATGAGAAGCTGGCGGGCTTCGCCGAGGCTAATGCCGCGCTGCTGCATATAGAAGAG
>JAZRDT010000021.1:0-28128 GCA_045660385.1 Bacteroidaceae bacterium
TATTAGTCAAGTAGTCATAGGTGTACTGATATACGCCCTTATAACGGAATCCGTATACCGAGCCGAGCGGATTACCCACCTGGATTCGGTTCTGATAGGAGCCACGGCTATTGAACTGCCATTCTGAGTTGATGGAGTTGAGCACACGCTCGTCCATATCAAGAATTACGTTGTAGTTCTGCGCGATATTGAATCCGGCGCTTACCGAGAACTTACCTACCTTGATGAAGTCATTGGCATTGACATTCATTTCCCAACCGTCGTTGGTCATGTTACCGGCATTCTGGTAGGCAAGCTGAGCATAACCTGTCGTGCTGGGGATTCTCACATTGGTCATCAGCAGGTCCTTAGTATCCTTATGATAGAAGTCAAAGTCTACATTGAAGATATCCTTGAAGAATGTCAAGTTGAATCCCAAGTTATATGATGTGGTCTTCTCCCAGCGGAGGTCATCGAGCTTAAGACCATCCATAGCCGCTCCTGCTGCACCGTTGTAGCTACCGGCATTCAGGTTGTAGGCATTATAGAAGAGGTAGTCGGCATCGGGAGCCTTACCTACCACACCCCACGAGGCGCGCAGGCCGAGCATCGATACATGCTTGCGTATCGGTTCAAAGAACTTCTCGTCTGAAATGTTATAACGCAGCGATGCACCGGGGAAATAGGCCCATTTCTGCTTGGGACCGAATTTAGAGTCACCGTCGGCACGGAGCGATACTCCTACGTTATATATACCTTTATATGATGCGTGTCCATTATAAAGGAAATATTGTGAGTTGGCGCGACTGTTTCCGCTACTCAGACCATTTGTCTTGCCGTCATAAGGCAGGGCGCCGGGTGCTGTAGGTGAGGTGATGCCATCGGGCAGTGAGTATTGGCGTACAAATTGGTTGGTGCTGCGCTGTGTGCTCATCTCGTAGCGACCGAGCATGGTCATCGACCAGTCTTCGTTCTGGAAGAAGGGAGTAAACACCAATTCGCCGCGAGCACCTACACGAGTACGGTTGCTCTCGCTCTTCTCGCTTGTGTTGTATGAGAAGTTGTTGCCCCATGTGCCCGATGAGAGGCCTGCAGCAGCGTATGCCGGTGTTGAGGCTGCATAGATGTCGAAGTCAATGCGTCCGTTGAAAGTCAAGCGGTGTTCACCGTAGTCTACACCCAACAATTCGTATTTGATGTTGAAGTCGGGAGTGATACGATAGGTCGTTTCGTTCTTCCACGACATGGCTGCGTATGCCAATGGGTTGCCCAACGAGCGTACGGAGCGCAACTCATAAGATGAGTAGTTGCCCGTATAGGGCGTGTTTTCGTTGAGTGTACCTTGTGGAGCCAGAATGTGGAATTGATCAGTATCGTTACCTTCGCTGTCTTGACGGTATATGCTCATGTTGGGAGCTATCTGCTGTGCTATACCGAGTAGTCCGGTATAGTTCTTTAGATTATCGGTATATGTCAGGGCAAAGTTGGTTTGGAATCTGATGCGGTCCGACACATCGTAGTCGAGCACTAGACGAGTGGTGAGGCGGTCAAACTTCTGTTGGATGATTGAGCCGCTTTGGTTCTCATATCCGCCTGATACACGGAATTGTGCCTTCTCGCCACCACCTGAGATGTTGAGGTTGTATGAGTGTAATCCTCCAAATTGAGTCACGTTGTCTACCCAGTCTGTGTTATTGTTCCAGTTCTGATATTCTGCCCACGACTTGTCATAGTTTATTTCTCTGATGTTCGCTGTAGCAGTGCTTGATTGGTTGGGATTGTAGAACTCCTCCTTGAGTAGCATGGTGTAGTCGTCACCATTGAGAAGGTCATATCCCTTGGGCTGCCATGTACCGGTATATTTATAGGAGAAATTTACGCGGGGCTTACCGCGGCTACCTCGCTTGGTGGTAATCATGATTACACCGTTGGCACCCTTCGATCCCCATACAGCTGTAGCAGCAGCATCCTTCAGTACGTCAATCTTGGCTATATCCTCCACATTGACTGAGAGTAATGCTGCATATTCCTCTTCGCTTGCATTCTGGAAATCAAAGGTCTCGTCGGGATTGTCAAAAATCTTGTCATCAACTACTACAAGCGGCTCGGCATTACCATTGATTGAGGTCACACCACGCAGACGCATAGTGGTACCGGCACCCAGGTTACCTGAGTTCATCACGATATCGAGACCTGCAATCTCACCTTGTAGTGCTTCATCGGCCGAGGTGAATGCCATACCTTCTACCTCTGCGAGGTTAAAGGTCTGTCGGGCTACAGTCATCTCACGCTCCGGGATTGAGAGTCCTCCCGAGGTGGTTCGGGTAGCCTGCACTACCAACTCCTCCAACGAGGTCGACTCGGGCTCCATCATGATGGTGAAGTAACTCTTTTCGCCTATGGCAAGTTCTTTTGTCTTGTTGCCCACATAGGAGATTACCAATCTATTCTTGGGATTTTTTATTTCCAAAGAGAAGTTACCCATCATGTCGGTTTGCACGGCACTGACAATACGGTCATCCTTATCTCGTTCGGTGACATTGGCAAACATTACGGGTCCCATCGGGTCTTCAATCGTACCGGATATGACCTTGCTCTGTGCTAAAGCACCCTGCGCCAATAAGCATAGCAGGCATATCATTAGGACTTTTGTTTTTGACATAGTATATATCTTTTTAAAGTTGTTAGCTGATTAGGTGTTACTTGGTCCAAGTGTCGTCATACCTCTTGCTCTTGCTATAGCAGAGTGGCGTGCTCACTTGATGTATCACGGCAAAGGATGATACGGCAATCGAGGTAGCCGTCTTCTTGTCCTGATCAAATTCGTAGTCACGTGCCATCTTGTTGACGATGCGCTCGGTGTCGTTGGCATCAATGACGATACTTTGTTCAGCAGCATCTGTTACGGTGAGCATACCGCCCGTGCTCTTGGTGGTGATGTTCACCGGTATACCCAAATCTGAAGAGTAGAGCGACTGGTAGCTTGTCTCCTTTACGAAGTTGTCGGCAAATACGGAGTTGTTCTGGAAATGGTAGCGAATGAATCCGCGCACAGCGTCAATCATCTTTCTTGCCTTTGCCTTTCCTTGTGTCTCAGCTTCGACAGATGCATCTTCCGATGTCGCCTCTTCGTATACGGCATATATCTGCTCGTAGGTAGGCAGGCCCATCTGCTCGTGAGCAATCTGCATGGCAGTGTTGTCCGGAGCGTAGATGGTGTAGTTATAACCATTGAGGAAGCTTACATTATTGTCCAATGCCTTACCGTCTCTTCCTGAGAATACGATGTATCGGTCGATGGGTGGTGTCTGTCCCTCTTCGACGGCAGTGCTGCTGATTCCAGCCCATGCCATCAGTCCTACGTTTTCGAATGTCTTGCACAGGTCAAGGAATGCTTGGAATCGGTCGTCGGCACCATTGAGCACCTGGCTGATGCTGGTGATACAGGGCTGCACGAGGTTGTCGAGCTGGAAGGCCCATCCATTGGCCTGCTCCCATCCTCTTACAATCTTGGCAGGGGATACGTTGTTGTCAATCTGTGCTCCGCCCCATACATAACCCGTATATTCGCCGTTGCCAGTAGCTACCAGATCGGTAATTTTTACCGCCCCGCCATGCTTGGTCAGGTAGTAGTTGTTGATGAGTTGTTCACCCTCCTCAAGCACTACTGTATTATAGTTGAGCATGTCTGATATCTGCGATGCATAGGTCGATTTCTTAGCACCGGTTTCCAACTTTGCCACATCCAAAACGGTTTCATACACTGAGTCAAGGTTGATTTCACCTGTCTCACGGTTGAAGGGGTGCAACTTGGCACCATACATTGTTTTGGGTGCGCGTCCGGTAGAGTCAATGTAAGTGTAAAACTCCATGGCGCGGGGTGTGCTTGTGCCCAGTGATACGGGGTCAATGAAGCAGTTCTTCAGTGCCTCGTTAGAGGGGATGAAGTAGACGTAGTTCGACTTCATGGCCATTAGGTAGTAGTACATGTCGGCACCGAAGATGGCGGCATTGGCTCCCGAGGTTTTGTCTTGTGAGAAGTAACCCATGATAGAGAGTTCGGGGTAGATGATAGCCGGACCTATCACTGAACGGAACTCATCAGGGGCATAAAGTTTCTTCATCTTGTAGATGACACCATTGTTGGCCACCTTTACGTCGTACTTTCCGTTGGTCACCTGTATGTCGTTCTTGGTAAGCCCCATGAAGTCGCCCGAACCGTCGTTGGTGATAGAACCGAACTTGCTGGGTACGGTAGCCACGAATGAGGTCTGTATCATGTTGTTCACAAAGGTAGTCAGGATACCGTTACCCTTGTTGTACAATGCGTCCAGGTTGGCTGGTAAGTTCTCCTTGGTGTTGTCCAATCCTTCGGCGCCATACAGTTCGATGAAGAAATCGCCCTCGCCACCAGGCAAGAAGTACTCCTCTACGGCATCATCTGTAGGCACAAGGATGGCGCCCATGTCGTCAAGGCTGTTGGCGGCGTCGGTCGATGAGTAGTATTGGTTCCAACCTAAGTCCCACTCTAGTCGTCCTGTGGTCGGTATAGCCATGCCCGAGGGGGCCAGCAAGTTGGGTGCGCCCCCTTGTGAGCGGGTGCTGAAGTAGCGTACCTGGAAGATAGAGTCGATGATAGGCATTCCATACTCCATGGCCCATGAGTTGTAGTTACGTGTGGTATTGGCGTCGTAGTAGGGTGCGCTGTGATAGTCAATCACGCGTGATACCAGCTTCGTGTTAGGCTCGTTGCGCAGCACCTGGGCGATGTTTCCGGGCGGCACCAGCACGTCGGCTACCTGGTGTATGTATCCATTGATACAGGTTACATCCTGCTTCACGATCTGTGTCTGATAGATATAGGCCGTGTCAGAATTGGCGATGGACGAGCCCACCTGCTCACCGCGCAAGATACCGAAATCCGAGTCGGTTCCTGTAGTTGTGATGTTGTTGGCCAACATCTGTTCGCGAGTGAAGTGTACCATCATGGGGCGTGTGGCATCGCTCACCACGTGAATCTGGTCGAACCCTCTCCAATGTGCATTGTTTTTGGGCATCCCGTCGCGATTGCCTATATAGGTGATGGTATCAATCACACTGGCCGATGTCTCATGCTTGAGGGCTCTTCCGCGGCTCACGTTGTTGGCATCCAGCATCACGTTTGATAGCATGCCTGCCAGCAGTGCATTATCCAGCATCGAAGAGTATAGAATCTGCTTCTTCATGGCATCGGTGAGTTCCTCGTAGCAGGTCGCTCCATAGGGGTTGGCCCCATTTTGGAAGAAGCGTTCGAAGGCTTCGTCGTTGGCGGGGAACACGGTCTTGCTACCTGTGCGGGCCAATACCTCATCGTACTCCAAGTCATCTACCAACCTCAGGTAGGTGTTGAATGTACCCTTCAGATGGGTGCCACTTCGAAGTTCCTCGTAGATACTCTCGCCGAGCCATTCGGGTTTCGTGCCTTCAGGTACAAGTAACAATTTCTCACAAGCGGTGAGCATACCCATGACAACAAGAGATGCACATAAAAAGAGCTTTTTCATATTAGTTTTTAAAGTATTGTTGGTTAGTCTTTTACTTCATGGCGTGTTTCTCGTGCTCTTATCTACCTTGCGTGTGCAGTTGATTCCAAGTGCCAATAATTGCAAAATAGAAGTAACATTTACAAAGGAACAAAAAAAATTAGGAAGCTCCACACTTTTTTTATAATATTTTTAGTAAAACTAAAAAAAAGATGATTAGCCGCTTCTTACTCTATCATTCTCTCCTCTGTAGTGTGCAGTAAAAAAAAGAGGTGGCTCGTGTCGAGCCACCCCCTTTTGTGAGTCCTATGTTGAAATGATTACTTAGCAAGCATCTTGCGACCGTTCTGGATATAGATCTGACCCTTTACAGGAGCAAGGATGCGCTGACCCTGGAGGTTGTACATGTTGTTGTCTACGGGACGGATAGCCTCGATGTTTTCAACAGCATTGCCATCACCTGCGATGTTCCAAATCTTCAAGTTGTCGAACCAGCTACGACGGTCTAGGTTGTTGTAGTTTGAGTAGATGATAAACTTACCAGGCACGAGCTCGGGAAGAGCGATAGCCTCTGTAGTCACAGTACCCTTAGAACCTGAAGTGGTGCAATACATGGTCTTCAAACCGTAGTCGAGTACGATGTCGAAATGGGTCTTGTTGCTTTCTGCAGCGATAGCTGAGTTGCTGGCTGCACTTGAGCCTACAGCATTGATCTTGTTGTTGTAGTCTACACCGAATGTGTTCAACTCGTCTGTGCCGCTATACTTAGAGCAGAAGAGACCGCAGATGGTGTCGCCCTCAGCTGTGAGTACCTTGTAACCAGCGTTCTTTGTGATGAGGTTACCATAGTAGAAGTCGAACTTGATGTTTACGATGTCGTTCTCCTTTGCGGGAGCGCCTGCAATTTCAACTACAGCCTCCGTGTTACCTACGCGGAGCATGCCGAGTGAGTCAGTAGCAATGACAGCGCCAGTAGTCTCGTCTGTAGCGCTACCCCAACCGAGAGCATAGGGGTATGAACCGGTGATATCAGTGAAGGTCATCACACCCTTAGTACCAGCGATGGTGTAGTACTTTGATACTTCGCCGAGTGAGTCGGGCTCTGTGGCATGCTCTTCAAACTGTGCGGGAGCCTCCTGTGTGCCGAAGTCGATGTCTACCAATACGGTGTAGTCGATAGCAGCCTTGAACTCCTCAGCCATGGCCTCGAGAGCTGCTTTCATGTCGACGAGTGATTGTGCATTCTCCTCAGCGTATGCAGCTACCAACATAGCGTCGTACAGGCTCTGAGCGTTAGCGATGAGCGCTGCGAAGTCGGCCTTCTTGCTTGAACTTGAGTAGATACGCTGGCCGATTACGCCCTGAGCTGCTTCGATAGCGCCTGGCATGTC
This sequence comes from Bacteroidaceae bacterium, assembly GCA_045660385.1. GTDB lineage: Bacteria > Bacteroidota > Bacteroidia > Bacteroidales > Bacteroidaceae > UBA1189. Next base: position 6,893 of record JAZRDT010000021.1, read on the forward strand.
GGTCAAAGGCTTGTTGAGTTCAACGAACGGAGTGATGTAGTTGTTGTTGAGGAAGCGTACACCGTTGTTCATGATGGTGTCAGAGAGTGACTCGTCGTTCCAGTACCAGTCGAGGATGTCATCCTCTGTGAAGGCTGCCCACTCGTCGTAGCGAACCTGAGCCTCGTCAACACCCACCTTGAGGTCTTCCTTACCCCAGGGGAGGAGTACCTGTGTTTCTGCCAAGTATTCGTTGGCAACGTCGATGCGGCCCTTGAGAGCCTCGAGCTGTACGCCTACAGCGTCGATATATGCCAACTCCTCGGGAGAGAGACCACCGTCTAATACCTTATATAATACGGGGCTGTACAACTGTACGTCGAAACCAGCCTTTTCAGATGATGATACGTTGTTACAGATGATACCCAAGGTGATTACCTTTGCCTCATCCAACTCGAACTTAACCACGTAGTCCTGGTTGCGTGCAGCGTTCAGGATGCCTACGAGTACGGTGTCGCCGTTGAAGAAGAGCTTTGTCTCAGCACACTCGTCGGCCCATGAGCGCACCCAACGGTTCTTGTTCAGGGTCATCATACCACCCTGACCGGTAATTCCCCAGAAGTAGGTGCCGGGTTGCAACTCTGTGGTCAATGTAGCGATGTTGTTCCAACCATCGTTGGCACCAGCACCACGCATCCACTGAATCTGCAAGGGACTGTCAGCAGCAGCAGTCTTGTGGCACCAGCGGTCGGTTGAGAATGTCCAGGGAGCCTTACCGTTATAGTCGTTGCTGAGCTTGTTCCACTTGGCGGTCCAGTTCATCCAGTTAGCAGAGTTGTTGCCAGTGTTAGCAGAGCCATCGGTGGTTGCCACGAGGTTCAATACGTTTGAGAAGTTTGCCTCAGCAAACAGAGCCCAGCAACTCTCGAGGTTCTCCATGTGTGTAGCCATCTCTGCGGGTGTTGCGTTGCTTGCGATAGCGTCCTTTACAGCCTGGACGTAGCTCAGGAAATCGTCGTAGTAGTCCTTGCCCTCGAAGTTGCCATCGGCGATGAACTTGTTGAAGTATTCGATGCGGTCGTTAGCGATGCGGTCGTCATACACCTCTTCGGCTGTGTGACACTCTACGCCAGCGATGATGAGACCTTCGTTCAAGCCACGGAAATCAATCATGATGTTACCATCCTGCGGAGCCTCCACTGCGAAGAACACTTCGGTGAAGTCGTCGGCATTGAAACTGAACGGGTAGCCGCCGCCTACACCATTCTCGCCAAAGAGAAGTTCTGTACCGTTTACAGTTGCCAATGTGCCGTCGGTGTTGAAGTATGCATTGATGTAGTTCACGTTTCCGCCAGTCTGGTCAAGGTCTGTAAAGCCAGCAGCAGTACCCTTTACCTTGAGCGACACTATGTATGTGCCGCCAGCACTAATCTTTACGGCCTGGTACATGCCTGCAGTGAGTGCAGTCTGTCCGGGGAGCACTTGTACGCCTTCGCCCTCGGCACCTGCAAATACGGTTGCCAGCGGAGCGTTAGCCTCATCAGTAGCGGTCCAACCATCGGTTGAGCCTTCTGCAAACTGACCATTGGAAACGAGGTCAGCGCCTGTAATTCTGTACTTGGCAACCTTCGTGTACACATAGTCACCAGAGTTCCATGCACCTGCTGCTATAGCGATAACAGCAAACAAACAGCTGAGAGTAAATTTTTTCATCATAGCTATTAGATATTAAAGTGAGTAATTTGTGTTGTTCAATAATAGGGCGAAGTTAGCTGAAACATCCGTTATTTAAAACTTTTTGCTCCGTTTTTTTACTTTCGCATGTTGTAAAACATGTTTTTTTGCTTTCTCTGAATGTCTAAAATGCCAGAGGGGTGGTATCCTTGCGGTACTACCCCTCCTTTTATTGTATGGTGTGTTATTTACTCTGCAATCAGCAGGAAGTAATTCTTTTTACCGCGCTGCACCAGCAGGTACTTGTCGTTGAGCAGGTCTTTCACGGTAATCTCTTGGTCGAAGGCTGCGAGCTTCTCCTTGTTGAGCGATACACCACCACCCTGAGCCATCTTGCGCATCTCGCCCTTTGAGGGGAATACGGCCGACTCCTCGGCAAAGAGGTCTACCGCCTTGATGCCAGCCTCGATCTTCTCGCGCGATACCTTAAATTGGGGCACGCCCTCGAATACTGCCAGTAGGGTGTCTTCGTCGAGTTTTACGAGTGCATCGTGAGTGTTGTTTCCGAAGAGGATGCCTGATGCCTCTACGGCAGCCTCGTAATCCGCCTCAGAGTGTACCATGATGGTCACCTCCTTGGCAAGGCGTTTCTGCAGGGTGCGCATATGGGGCGCTTCGGCATGCTCGGCAATGAGCGCCTCAATCTCTTCGCGGCCGATAGCGGTGAAGATCTTGATATACTTGGCAGCGTCGTCGTCGCTCACGTTGAGCCAAAATTGGTAGAACTTGTAGGGAGAGGTGTAGCGGGGGTCGAGCCATACGTTGCCTGACTCGGTCTTGCCGAACTTGCCACCATCAGCCTTTGTGATGAGCGGACAGGTGAGTGCATATACCTCATTGCCGCTGGTGCGACGGATGAGCTCGGCACCGGTGGTGATGTTGCCCCACTGGTCGCTACCACCCATCTGGAGTTTACAGTTTTTATGCTCGTTCAGGTATAGGAAGTCGTAGCCTTGCAGCAGTTGGTAGGTAAACTCAGTGAATGAGAGGCCGTCGCGAGCCTCGCCGTTGAGACGCTTCTGAACCGAGTCCTTCGCCATCATGTAATTTACGGTGATGTGCTTGCCCACCTCGCGTGCGAAATCGAGGAAGGTGAAGTCCTTCATCCAGTCGTAGTTGTTTACCAATTCGGCGCAGTTGGGCGCATCACTCTCGAAGTCGAGGAACTTGGCCAGCTGCTTCTTGATGCACTCCTGGTTGTGGCGCAGGGTCTCCTCGTTGAGCAGATTACGTTCCTGCGATTTACCCGAGGGGTCGCCAATCATACCGGTAGCGCCACCCACGAGAGCCAGGGGCTTGTGTCCACAACGCTGCAAGTGACGAAGCATCATCACACCGCAGAGGTGACCGATGTGCAGTGAATCGGCCGTAGGGTCGATACCCAAGTAAGCCGTTACCATCTCTTTACTTAACAACTCTTCTGTTCCAGGCATCATGGTGTGCACCATGCCACGCCATTGAAGTTCTTCTACAAAGTTCATATCTGTACGTTTTATAGTTATTCGTTTCAAATCAAGGGGCAAAGATAATGTATTTTTTTCGATTACTTATCTACAATGCACATTTAGTTGGCCTATTTCTTTTTCCTCTGTGCTATATAGATACCCAGCAGGATAAACACTGTACCCGACACCGCTATCGGCGTCACCGGTTCGTTCAATATCCAAACCGAGCAGGCCAGCGATACCAGCGGCTGCGTATACATATAGTTCGATGCCCGTATCGTTCCCAGCTTTTCCAGTACCAGGTTCCATGTGTAGAAACATAGCATGGAAGCCACGATGGAGAGAAATAGCAAGTTGCCAGCTACTACCGGCGAGCACAACCTGTCCAAATGTAGTCCGCCTCCCATGCCGCAAGCGATGAAAGGCACCATGCTCACGATGCCGTAGAAGAACACCTTGCGTGTCACAAACCACGTTGTATATCGTCCGTCGAAGCGGCGCACCACAACGCTATATATCGCCCATGCCAAGGCCGCCACCAAGGCCAGCGCATCGCCCAACGGGTGAATCTTTAGCACCGTGCCGTTCAGCACCACCAACGCTACACCTAATAGCGCCACTGCCGACCCCACGGCCAGCTGTCCCGTGATGCGCTCGTGGTACACTGCGCTCGTGAGCAATGCAGTTAGCAGCGGAGTAATGCACACTACCAACGCTACGTTCGAGGTGATGGTATAGTCTATAGCCGTGTTCTCGGCCAGGAAGTAGAGCGTGCCACCCATGAATCCTGCCACGGCCAGCAGCAGCTCGTCCATCCATGAATCGGCCCACACCTTGCGGGCAAACGCCCATGTCATAGCATAAGCGATGATGAAGCGGTAGAGCATGATCTCGGGTGGCGTGAGCCCATGCATTAGCAATACCTTGGTTGATGCAAAGGTGGTACCCCACACTAAGATGGTCGCTAGTGCCAGTATATGATAGCCCACGGAGGGGCGCGAAGTCTGCATAAGTGAATATACTAAATATTAAAACGATGCAAAGTTAGCACGTAAAATTCGATATATCAAATAATCCCATGCATGAAAGCTGTCTGGGAGGCGAAGCATACCACTCCCACCAGCGGCAGGGCATTGCTGTCCTTGAGGTAAATTGAACCGATAAAATGTAATTTTGCTGTTTTGGCTATCCAAAATAAAAGAGAACACCCACCAAATCAATTGATTTTAGTGGGTGTTACTGGTACTCGAAGCGGGACTTGAACCCGCACAGCCATCACTGGCCAAAGGATTTTAAGTCCTTCGTGTCTACCGATTCCACCATTCGAGCGGCCTTAGAGCGGAAAACGAGGCTCGAACTCGCGACCCCAACCTTGGCAAGGTTGTGCTCTACCAACTGAGCTATTTCCGCAATTTATCCTTGCCAAGGTTGGGTTTTATTTTTCCACCTTTTTGGGGCAAGGTTGTGCTCTACCAACTGAGCTATTTCCGCGTTTTATTTTATAAATCTCGGCATTCTCGGCTGCATTCGGCATAATCAAGCAAACTTGTGCTGCTCTCACTTGCACGAGAATCCTACAAAATTCGGGCGCAAAGGTATGAAATAATAATTAATACTGCAAATGATGGGTTCAAAAAGTTTGTTTCTTACTCAAAGAACCATATCTGGCAGTCTTCGGCAGAGGCGTAGCGCTGGAGCAACTGGACAGTGAGGTTGGCTGCCTCATGGAGACCTTCGCTGCCGCTATAGCCATTGATGATGGCGAGGATGTGGTGGGTATCGACGCTCATCTTGGTGCGCTCGTGGTCGCTGGTGGGGGTGCCTATGCCACCGATGGCATCGCGTATGACGGGCATGCAGGCAATGTTTAGAGGGCCGCGTCCGATGCCTTCGAAGGGCTCGCCCTCATGCCCTATGCCGAGGCGGAGTTGGGTGCCCTGGATGCGGTCGGCGTCGAAGCCGCCGATGGAGTAGCCCGTGCGTAGCGATACGAGATTGATGAGGTCGACGAGGGTGTCGATCTGGTAGAGATCGAGTCCGCGCAGCAGTCGGCGACGCAGCGCTTCGGCTGATGGGCGGTAGCGGCTGGGGTCTTTGCCGCAGGCGCGGTAGGCGTCGCGGGTGGCTACGATGGCTGTCTGCTGCTTGATGCTTTCTGTGGTCTCGGTAGCCTGTAAATGCTCGGTGAAATGGGCGATTTCTGCCCATAACCCCTCGTTGTATGGGGTGTTGGTGACGGTGGCATATACGGCGGCTCCGCGATATTGGGGCCAGCAACTCTTGATGTCTTCAGATAGAGTGATGGTGTACATAAAGGGGTGGGTTATGAGGTGCGTAGAATGCCACTGAGGATGCGGCCTGACTTGATGCCGAGACGGCGGGCCGAGAAGTAGTGGGTGTGCTGGGTGTAGGTGCAGATGCGGCTGTCATGTATGTTGGGGGCCGGTATGCCAAAGGCATGCAGCTGGAGACGGTTGGCCAAGGGGAGGTCGATGTGGTACTTCTCTTTGTCGGGGTACCACTGGGCAATCTGCTGCATAGGGAAGTCTGCCTGTTCAAAGGTCTCAAATACCTCTATGCCGACCTCGAAAGCGGCAAGCGAGATGCAGGGACCTATAATGGCATGCACATCGGTGCCGCGGGTTCCATAGACCTCGTGCATAGTCTTTAGTGTGCGTGCTACGATGCTTCCTGCCGTGCCGCGCCAACCGGCGTGGATGGCTGCTACGGCACCATGGATGGTATCGTGGAGGAGGATGGGTACGCAATCTGCCGTCGATACACACAGACAGGTGTCCTTGAGGGGGGTAATGAGGGCGTCCTTATCTTGCAATAGGGCGCGGCGGGCATCACTGGAGAGTCGGTTGAAGGTCTCGTCGATGAGGAGTATGTTGCAACTGTGTGTTTGGTAGGGGATGATGAGGCGCTCGGGACTGATGCCGATGAGGTGGCATAGCTGGTCCTGATGCGTGCGTACGATGGCAGGCTCGTCGCCCGTGTAGGGGGTACAATTGAAGGTGCCATAGGCACCGCTTCCGCAGCCGCCATGGCGTGTGGTGCTAAAAGCCACTGCATCGGGGTGGGGCATGGGGTATAGATGTAGTTGCTCAGAGTGTGTCATAGATGGATACAAAGATACGAATAAACGGGCGAAAACATGTCAAACTTACTTCAATATTTTTTACAACGAGCGAAAGTATCTCCGAGATTCATCTTAATGATATGCATAAATGAGTGAAAAATGCCGTGACGCGATGAAATTTTGGTTGATTCCTTATTAAGGAATACAACTCCTTGGCGGTATGGGCAAGATGTTGTATCTTTGCAAAAGAAAATAAATGAACGTAATAAAAACAGATAAAGGTATGAACGAACAACTCTTTTCAACTCTTCCGTACAAGGTGGCCGATATGTCGTTGGCCGAGTTTGGACATAAAGAAATCGACATGGCTGAGCATGAAATGCCTGGCTTGAGGGCATTGCGTGAAAAATATGGCGATAGCAAACCCTTGGCTGGCGCTCGTGTGATGGGCTCACTGCACATGACGATTCAGACGGCCGTACTGATCAAGACTCTCGTGGCCTTGGGTGCCGAGGTGCGTTGGTGTTCGTGCAATATCTACTCTACTCAAGATCACGCTGCAGCAGCAATTGCCGACCTTGGCGTACCCGTGTTTGCCTGGAAAGGTGAAAACCTGGCCGACTACTGGTGGTGCACACTTCAGGCGTTGCACTTTGGCGGTGGAAAGGGTCCGAACGTGATTGTCGACGATGGTGGTGACGCTACCCTGATGATCCACCTCGGTGTGGATGCCGAGAAGGAAGCTTCGGTACTTGACACTCCCTCGGGCGGTGAGGATGAGGCTGAACTGAAGGCTATTCTCAAACGCGTGTTGGCCGAGCAGCCGGGATTGTGGACTGCCATGGCAAAGGAGATACGCGGTGTGAGTGAGGAAACCACTACAGGTGTTCACCGCCTATATCAGATGAAGGAGGAGGGCAAGCTGCTGTTCCCCGCCTTCAACGTGAACGACTCGGTGACCAAGAGCAAGTTTGATAACCTTTACGGCTGCCGCGAATCGTTGGCCGACGGAATCAAGCGTGCTACCGATGTGATGATTGCCGGTAAGGTGGCTGTGGTATGTGGCTATGGTGATGTAGGTAAGGGCTGCGCACACAGTCTCCGCTCGTACGGAGCTCGCGTGCTGGTGACCGAAATCGACCCCATCTGCGCGCTGCAGGCTGCTATGGAGGGATTCCAGGTGGTGACCATGGAGGAGGCTTGTTTGCAGGGAAACATCTTTGTGACCACGACCGGTAACATCGATATCATTCGCATCGACCATATGACCAAGATGCCCGATCAGGCTATCGTTTGTAACATAGGTCACTTCGATAACGAGATTCAAGTGGAGGCGCTGAAGAACTACCCCGGCATACGATGCGAGAATGTAAAGCCGCAGGTAGACCGCTACTACTTCCCCGACGGACACAGCATCATCCTACTTGCCGATGGACGCCTCGTGAACCTCGGTTGCGCTACAGGTCACCCCTCATTCGTGATGAGTAACTCATTCACCAACCAGACACTGGCACAGATAGAGCTTTTTGGTAAGGATTACCCCATCGACGTATACCGCTTGCCCAAGCACCTCGATGAGGAGGTGGCTCGCCTGCACCTCGCACAGATCGGTGTGCACCTCACCACCCTCACTCAAGCACAGGCCGACTACATCGGTGTGAAGGTGGAGGGTCCCTACAAGGCTGAGCACTACCGTTATTAATTGACAATGGACAATTCACAATTCACAATTGACAATTCACAATTGACGATAAAGCCGTTCCGATGCTATGGCGGCAAATAAATAATCATAGACAAGAAGCTGTAAATGACGAAACCTGATGTAAAGAATACTGCGGAGCCTAATTGTCAATTGTCAACTGTCAATTGTCAATTGACTTCCGTTTGCGTATACTGTGCCTCGAGCACACAGATAGATGAGAAGTATTTCCGCGCAGCAGAGGAACTGGGCATGCTGATAGCACAGTATGGACTGCGTCTGATTACGGGTGCGGGCCGGCAGGGCTTGATGAAGGCCGTGCAGGATGCGGCGCTGGCTGCAGGCGGTGAGGCCGTAGGTGTGATACCCTCCTTCATGGTAAAGGAGGGATGGCATCATATGGGGTTGACACAGCTCATAGAGACAGCGTCGATGCATGAGCGCAAGCAGACAATGGCTAACCTCTCGGACGGTGTCATAGCACTGCCCGGTGGATGTGGTACGATGGAAGAGTTGCTCGAGATTATCACATGGAAGCAGTTGGGACTCTACCTCAACCCCATTGTGATACTCAACATCGATGGATTCTACGATTCTCTGTTGGAGCAGCTGAAGAGAGCATTGGACGACAACTTCATGCGGGCCATCCATGCTGATATATGGAAGGTGGCTACCACTCCTGTCGAGGCTGTGGAACTACTCACGACCACTCCCGTATGGGATAAGAGCATACGCAAGTTTGCTGCCATATAATCATATATAACTTAGATACGTACGATGAACGAAACTACGATGACGCAGTGGACCGAACCAGTGCAGGGCATACAGGAACAGCAGCCTTTGTATGCCGACAACTGCTTTGTGGGGCTTCTGCTCATTGGCTTTTTTGTTATCGCAATGGTGCTCTCAGACCGCAAGAACTACCTGAGCAATCTGCTGGGACGCTTCTTTCTGGCTCGCAAGAATACGGGTGAGGGGGTCAAGACTGTGAGCGGATTCTATATGAAGATGGGGATGTTTGGTAACGCCTTCATGGCGTCGGCTCTATTTATGACGGTTTATGTGACAAGGCTAGTGGATATGCCTGTTCAATATGGTTTGCTGTTGGCGTTTTTCGTGGGTGTGTTGCTTGTGTATCTGATCAAACAGGGGGTATATAGCGCGGTGAATTGGGTGTTTTTTGACAAAGCGCACATCACGGCTTGGCAACGCAGCTATGCCGATTGGGTGCTCCTCTCGGGCCTGCTGATGTATCTCATCTGTGTGATGGCTATTTTCTTTGATTTGTGCTCAAGAGGTATGGCAATTTTGCTTGTTATATACCTCGTGATATCCGAAATATGTTTGTTTTTCAGTGCTTTTCGTATCTTTTTAGTAAAAAAGTATGGTGGTTTGCATTTATTTATCTACCTTTGCACCCTCGAAATAATACCCTTGCTTTTGGCAGGTAAATTATTGCAAATTTTTGTGTAAAAAAAGTACAAAATAATAAACCTTGAAAGTGACAAAGATTCTTGTTTCGCAGCCCAAGCCGGCATCGGAAAAATCGCCCTATTTCGACATCGCGCGAAAGTATAATGTAACTATTGACTTTAAGCAGTTTATTAAGGTTGAAAGCGTGAGCTCAAAGGAGTTCCGCCAGCAGAAGGTTACTATTCTCGATCATACTGCTATCGTATTCACCTCTCGTCATGCCATCGACCACTTCTTCGGATTGTGTGCCGAGTTACGTGTCACCATCCCTGAGACAATGAAGTATTTCTGCGTGTCGGAAACCATTGCACTCTACATTCAGAAATATGTGCAGTATCGTAAGCGTAAGATTTTCTTCGGTGACAATGGTAAGATTGAGGGTCTCATCCCCATCATGGTGAAGCATAAGAACGAGAAATATTTTGTGCCTCTGTCAAGTGTGCATACCGATGAAATTACTCAGTTGTTTGATGCCAACAGTTTGCAGCACACTGAGGCTGTAATGTATCGCACCGTAAGCCACATCTACGAGCCGGGTGAACTTGATGGCTACGACATGATGATTTTCTTTAGTCCGGCCGGTATCGTGTCGCTTAAGGAGAATTTGCCCAACTTTGTGCAAGGCGACACCAAGATTGCCTGTTTCGGTCCCGCTACTGCTGCTGCCATCAAGGAGGAGGGTCTTCGTCTTGACCTTGAGGCTCCCACCGCGGAGGCTCCCTCAATGACAATGGCTTTGGAGCAGTATTTGGCAAAAATGAACAAGTAATTGCATTAATCATATTACGCAATATGGCGAGCTGCAGTCATTAGGGCTTGCAGCTCGTTTTTTTGATGACACAACGATGACCACCATGACAACATTTCCACGCAACACGCTCAAAAAGAGCGAACGATTGTGTAGCCGCATACAGATAGATTGTCTTTTCCAGGGAGACAGCCGTTCGGTGTCAGCTTTTCCCATTCGTGCGGTTTTCACTCCCAGCGAGGAGGTGAGCGGAGTGTCTATCCTCATCAGTGTTCCCAAGAAGCGCTTTCATCATGCTGTTGACCGCAATCGGGTGAAGCGTCAGATACGCGAGGCCTATCGGAAGAACAAGCATCAGCTTGCCGAGCAGGTTGCCCAAAGTGCCCAGGGACTCTTGGTGGCTTTCCTCTATGTGTCTGACAAGATGGAGAGCACCGAATATATAGAGAAGCGCGTGGCGCGTCTACTTGATAAAATGGGTGAGTCATTATGAGAAAGTTGCTCACCTACCTATTACTACTGCCGATATATTTTTATCGTGCTTGCATATCACCCCTCACGCCCCCTTCGTGCAGGTTTACCCCCACCTGCTCGCAGTATGCCATCGAGGCACTGAAGAAACATGGTCCCTTCCGTGGACTGTACCTTGCCATACGCCGAATTCTCCGTTGTCACCCTTGGGGTGGATCGGGCTACGATCCAGTGCCATGAGCATCTACGATATTCATACACATAATCCTTTCGGAAGGGTGGAAACTGCGATTGTTCAGCTAACAGCCGATAGCTTCAAGGTAGAGCCGGGCGGTTACTATTCTGTGGGTCTGCATCCCTGGTACATTACCGACAACTGGCGCGTGGAGATGGCTACACTTTCGGTGATGGCATTGCATCCACAGGTGGTGATGATTGGTGAGGCGGGCATGGATAAGAGGAATGGTGCTGTGTTGCTCAATTCGCAGATGGAGGTTTTCCGTGAACATGTGCGTCTGAGTGAATTGGTGCGCAAACCGCTCATCGTACACTGTGTAAAGGCGGTGGATGAACTACTTGCCATCCGTCGTGAGATGAAGGCAGCAATGCCTTGGGTGCTACATGGATTTCGTGGCGGGGTTGAGCAGTGGCGCCAACTCTCACGGGCCGGTATCCGCGTCAGTATAGGCGAACACTACAACGAGGCGTTCATCCGCGAGATGCCTTTGACTGAGTTGCTCGTCGAGAGCGACGAACAACTCAGTGTCGACGACATCTACAAACGAATAGCTTCCGATATCAATATTGATGTTCATGAGTTGCAAAACCAGGTGCGGAACAACATATCTCAGCTGCTTCATGTTTCGTTCTAAGCATTGAATATTATTCTTTCCGCAGGCGTTGATTTTTCGGTGTTTTTTATGTAAATTTGCACGTTGATATTATAGTAAGACATAAACTATTAACCATTAATACACTATTCGTATGTCAAAGAAAGCATTATTGATGATTTTGGATGGTTGGGGCTTCGGCAACCAAGGTAAGGGTGACGTTATCTTCAACACTCCCACTCCCTACTGGGACTATCTGATGAGTACATATCCCCATTCGCAGCTTCAGGCTAGCGGTGAGAACGTAGGTTTGCCCGACGGACAGATGGGTAACTCAGAGGTAGGTCACCTCAATATCGGTGCTGGTCGCGTAGTCTATCAAGACCTGGTGAAGATTAACCGCGCTTGTGCTGACAACAGCATCATGCAGAATAAGGAAATCGTTGCTGCTTATAGCTATGCTAAGGAGAACGGCAAGAACCTCCATCTCATGGGCCTTACCTCTGACGGTGGTGTGCATAGTTCACTCGACCATCTCTTCAAACTCATCGACATCGCTGGTGAGTATGGCATTGAGAATACCTACGTACACTGCTTCATGGATGGTCGTGACACTGACCCCAAGAGTGGTGCAGGCTTCATCGGCCAGCTCGTAGAGCACAATGCCAAGATTGCCTCTATCATCGGCCGCTACTATGCTATGGACCGCGACAAGCGCTGGGAGCGTGTGAAGGTGGCTTATGACCTTCTCGTAAATGGCGAGGGCAAGAAGGCTACCGACATGGTGAAGGCTGTAGAGGAGTCTTACGCTGAGGGTGTGACCGACGAGTTTATCCTCCCCATCGTGAACGAAGCTTACGACGGCACCATCAAGGAAGGTGACGTAGTTATCTTCTTCAACTACCGCAACGACCGCGCTAAGGAGCTCACTGTAGTGCTCACACAACAGGATATGCCCGAAGCTGGCATGAAGACCATCCCTGGCTTGCAATACTACTGCATGACTCCGTACGACGCATCATTCCAGGGCGTACACATCCTCTTCGACAAGGAGAATGTAGAGAATACCCTCGGCGAGTACGTGGCATCTCAGGGCCTCAAACAGCTCCACATTGCTGAGACCGAGAAGTATGCCCACGTAACCTTCTTCCTCAACGGTGGTCGTGAGACTCCGTACGATGGTGAAGACCGCATCCTTGTTCCCTCACCCAAGGTGGCTACCTATGACCTGCAGCCCGAGATGAGCGCCTACGAAGTGCGCACCAAGCTCGTGGAGGCTATCCGCGAAGACAAGTACGACCTTATCGTAGTGAACTTCGCTAACGGCGACATGGTGGGTCACACGGGTGTATACAGCGCCATCGAGGCTGCTGTGAAGGCTGTTGACGAGTGTGTAAAGGATGTTATTGAGGCAGCCAAGGAGACTGGCTACGAAGCTATCATCATTGCTGACCACGGTAATGCCGACAATGCAGTGAACGCCGATGGTTCGCCCAACACCGCTCACTCACTCAATCCCGTACCCTTCGTGTACGTAACTGAGAACAAGGACGTACAGCCTGCTGATGGTATCCTTGCTGACGTAGCTCCCTCGGTGTTGAAGATCATGGGCTTGCCCGTACCGGCTGAGATGACAGGTAAGCAACTGATTTAATAAAGGAGACCCTCCCTAACCCTCCCTCTAGGGAGGGGACTCCAATATAACAAATAATCTCATAGGACCTGAGCCCCCTCCCTAGAGGGAGGGATGGGGTGGGTCTTTTAATCTATGGTAGAAGTCAACGGTGTAGTCGTATCATTCGACGTATTCAAAGAGAAATTCTTGTGCGACCTTGAGGGTTGCAACGGTGCTTGCTGCATCGAGGGGGATGCCGGTGCACCCATCACTCCCGACGAGGTGAAAGAGGTCGAGGCTTTGCTGCCCGAGATTTGGGAAGAGTTGTTACCCGAGGCGCGCGAGGTTATCGAGCGTCAAGGTATCTCATATTATGATCCCAGTGGCGAACTCGTGACATCGATTGTCAATGGCAAGGACTGCGTGTTTACTTGCTACGACGAAAAGGGCTGCTGCTACTGCGCTATCGAGCGTGCCTACCGTCAGGGGCGCGTACCGTTCTACAAACCTATTTCGTGCCACCTGTATCCCATCCGCGTGGGCGAGTATGGTCCCTATCGCGCCCTCAACTACAATCGTTGGGACGTGTGCAAGATGGCTGTCCTCAAAGGACAAAAGGAGGACTTGCCACTCTACAAGTTCCTAAAGGAACCTCTCATCCGCCGCTTCGGCGAGGACTGGTATGCCGAGCTCGAACTTGTGGCTGAGGAACTCAGTAGCCAAGGTTTCATTTGAATTCATACTGCTCTTTATGCGGCGTATCACTCGCTTTATCTTTCGCATTGTATCCGTTCTGCTCTTGCTGAGCGTTGGTAGCGTATGGCTGTATCGATATGTGCCGGTTCCAGTGACTCCACTCATGGTGCGCAATGCGTTGAGTGCTGCCATAAAGGGCGAGTTCACGACCTTTCATCACGACTGGGTGCCTATGGAGGCGATGTCGCCTCATTTGGCAAGTGCTGTGGTGGCCAGTGAAGATCAGCGATTCTATCAGCATAAGGGTTTCGACTGGAAAGAGATAGGCAATGCCATCGAGGAACGTAAGGATGGTAAGCGCAAACGGGGTGGCAGCACCATCAGTCAGCAGACGGCCAAGAATGTGTTTACCTTTTGCTCCTCGACTTGGGCCCGCAAGGCCATTGAGGCCTACTACACGGTGTTGATAGAGTGGCTATGGCCTAAGGAGCGTATTCTTGAGGTGTATCTCAACAGTATTGAGATGGGGCCGCGTATCTATGGTGCCGAGGCTGTGGCACAGCATCACTTTGGCAAGTCGGCCAAGGAGCTCACGCGCTCAGATTGCGCCCTGATAGCAGCTACGCTGCCTAATCCCAAGCGCTATAGCTCGAAGGTTCCGAGTAAGTATATGCGCAAACGGCAGAACGACATTCTTAATCAGATGAGGCTGATGGGGAAATAATAACAGGCCCACATATGAAGAATCACGCGCGAAGCAGATGTTCGCGCGTGATTCTTATTATATATAATCCTTAAACTCTCCCTCCGGTTGGAGAGGAGAGAGGTTTATGCGTCGATGTTTGCGTAGGTAGCATTCTTCTCGATGAACTCGCGGCGCGGACCTACATCCTCACCCATGAGCATAGAGAATACGTAGTCAGCAGCAGCGGCATTCTCGATGGTTACCTGCTTGAGCAGACGTGTCTCGGGGTTCATGGTTGTCTCCCACAGCTGCTCGGGGTTCATCTCACCAAGACCCTTATAGCGCTGGATCGAAACGCTGTTCTCATTACCATTACCAAACTCTGCGATGAAGCGATCCTTATCGGCATCATCGTAGCAGTAGCGCTTGTTTTTGCCCTTACTGCAGAGGTAGAGGGGTGGTGTAGCGATGAAGAGGTGTCCGTTCTCGATGAGTTCGGGCATATAACGATAGAAGAGTGTCATCAAGAGGGTGTCGATGTGAGATCCATCGACATCGGCATCGGTCATGATGATGGTCTTGTAGTAGCGGAGTTTGTCGTAGTTGGCCTCCTTGCTGTTTTCGGGGTTGAGGCCGAAACGTACGCCGAGTGCCTGGATGATGTTGTTCACCTCTTCGTGCTCGAAGGCCTTGTGCCACATCACGCGCTCTACGTTGAAGATCTTACCGCGGATGGGGAGGATGGCTTGTGTGATACGTGAACGACCTTGCTTGGCTGAACCGCCCGCTGAGTCTCCCTCGACGATAAACAGTTCACAGTTCATGGGATCCTTGTCTGAGCAGTCGGCCAGTTTACCGGGGAGTCCGCCGCCTGTCATGGGGTTCTTGCGTTGTACGCTCTCACGGGCCTTACGGGCTGCGATACGAGCTTGTGCTGCGAGTACCACCTTGTCGACAATCATCTTTGCCTCCTTGGGGTGCTCTTCAAGATAGTTGGTGAGCGTTTCGGC
This sequence comes from Bacteroidaceae bacterium, assembly GCA_045660385.1. Taxonomy (GTDB): domain Bacteria; phylum Bacteroidota; class Bacteroidia; order Bacteroidales; family Bacteroidaceae; genus UBA1189. Next base: position 22,360 of record JAZRDT010000021.1, read on the forward strand.
CACAGCCTGCTGCACAGCACCTGCCACTTCAGAGTTGCCGAGCTTTGTCTTGGTCTGTCCCTCAAACTGGGGCTCGGCCACCTTGATGGAAATTACTGCTGTCAAACCCTCGCGGAAATCCTCACCGGCGATCTCCACCTTGGCCTTCTCGAGGGCCTTGGTATCCTCGGCATACTTCTTGAGAGTACGGGTGAGCGCGGTACGGAAACCTGCAAGGTGGGTACCACCCTCGATGGTGTTGATGTTGTTGACGTATGAGTGGATGTTCTCAGAGTACGAGGTGTTGTACATGATAGCGACCTCGATGGGTACACCCTGTTTCTCTGTGTTAAGGTAGATGATGTCGTTGAAGAGGTGTTCGCGTGATGAGTCTACGAAACGGACAAATTCCTTCAAGCCCTCTTCAGAGTGGAAGGTCTCAGTGCGTGCTTTGCCCTCCTCGTCCTTGTCGCGAAGATCGGTTAGGGTGATGGTGATGCCTGCATTGAGGAATGCGAGCTCACGCATACGGTTGGCCAATACATCGTAGCTGTATTCGTGTGCTGTGAAGATGCTGCGGTCGGGCCAGAACTGCTGGCGCGTACCGGTACGGTCGGCATCTCCTACCGTTTTTACTGCGTAAAGAGGCTTACCGCATGAGTACTCCTGCTGATATACCTTGCCCTCGCGGAATACTTGGGTCTTCATGTGGGTAGAGAGTGCGTTTACGCACGATACACCCACACCATGTAGACCGCCGGATACCTTGTATGAACCCTTGTCGAACTTACCACCTGCGTGGAGCACGGTCATTACCACCTCAAGAGCCGAGCGCTGCTCCTTTTCATGCCAGTCTACGGGAATACCGCGACCGTTGTCTTGAACGGTGATAGAGTTATCTTCGTTGATATATACCTCGATATGACTGCAATAGCCAGCCAATGCTTCGTCGATAGAGTTGTCTACTACCTCGTATACAAGGTGGTGCAGACCCTTGGCGCTGATGTCGCCGATGTACATAGCAGGGCGCTTACGTACGGCTTCAAGACCCTCAAGTACCTGAATGTTTTCCGCCGAGTAGTTGCTCGCTGCGTTTGCTTTGATTTCTTCGTTTATTTCCATTTTGCTAATGTATTTTCTGACAATATTGCCTCCTTCAGAGAAGGAGAGCCAAAAACGGAACAAAAATACGAAAAAAAAACGACAATAGCAGCCTGTTGCCTTTTTTTTTGGACCTAAATGCGTATATTTGCGATAAAATATTATTTGTAAAAGATTTAAGCCATTTGGTATGATGAAAAAGATACTGATTATGTCCTTGATGCTTGTTGTTTCGAGCGTGCTATCTGCAGTGACGGTTGCTAATGCCGGTACGCCGGATATGACCGTCGTGGAAAACCCGCAGGCGGTGGTGGACCTGGTTGAACGTATTGGAGGTAGGGATGCATCAGACAAGTTTGTGTTTGTGCTCGATCCCACAAAGAATCTTTCACAAGAGGAGTTTACCATTGCTGGAACCAAAGGCAAGGTACAGATTAGCGGTAATACGCTCAGTGCTATCACCACGGGCTTGGGTTGGTATCTGCAGAACTATGCGCATATCAATATCGCATGGAACTCGCTGAATGAGAAGACGGCTACGGGCGAGGCATATACGGAGTTGTCGCGTCTCCCAGTGCCCTCAATGGCAGAAACACATGTGTGTGATGCCAAGTATCGTTATTACTTGAACTATTGCACCTTCGGGTATTCAATGACCTCGTGGACGTGGAAGCGCTGGCAGCAGGAAATCGACTGGATGGCACTGCATGGCATCAACATGCCGCTTCAGATCATAGGCTTTGAAGAGGTGTGGCGCCGCTTCCTGACCATGGAGGTCGATGGTGTGCGAAAGTATAACTATACGGATGAGGAGGCGAAGGCATTTGTTGCCGGACCGGCCTATATTGCATGGTGGGGTATGAACAACCTCGAAGGTTGGGGCGGTACAGAATTTGATGGCTGGGGAGGCGTGCAGGATGATGCTTGGTATGAGCGTCAAAGCCAACTCGCAGCAAGCATTCTCAGTCGTCAGCGCGAACTGGGCATGCAGCCCGTGTTGCCAGGTTTTTCGGGTATGGTGCCCAGTAACTTTACGGCCAAGACCCATGTTCCCACCGATGCCAACGGAGGTGTCTGGTGTGGCTTTACCCGCCCTCGCATTATTGACCCCACTTACAGCGGCTTCGCTGAAATCGCCAAGGACTACTACAATTGTCTCCGTGAGGTGATGGGCGAAAGTCAGTATTACTCAATGGACCCTTTCCATGAGGGAGGCAGCATAAGTAGCGGAAAATATGAGGAGGCTTACTATGCTGTGTATGAGGCTATGGAGACTGCAAAGAGGGGTGCGCAATGGGTGATTCAGCAATGGCAATGGGATCGCAACCAACGTAAGTCCATCCATGCCGTTCCTGCGGGCCGTTTGGTTGTGCTCGATCTGTTCTCTGATGGAAAGCCCGCTTTTGACAACTACAATGGCTACGCTCCGCAAGAGGCTGTGTTTTGCGCCATTCCTAACTTTGGTGGTCGCTCGGGTTTGATGGGCCGTCTGAATAATATGGCCGACAACTATTTCGCTTATAAGGCGAAGTATCCGAGTATTCAGGGTATAGGCGTTGCTCCCGAGGCGATAGAGCAGACACCAGTGACCTATGACCTCTTGTTCCAACTTCCGTGGATGGAGACTAAACCCGATATGGGGCAATGGATAAAGGAGTATGCCACAGCTCGCTATGGTGTGTCGAATGCCGAAGTCCAACAGGCATGGGAGCTGCTCCGCCAAAGTGTGTTAAACTATGGTGCCGATGCAATACAAGGTCCGGTAGAGGATGTGTGGGCTGCGCGTCCAAACCTGCAGGTGCGTCCTGCCAGTACGTGGGGAGTGACATTGAGCAATGCGGGGGCAATCTATACGAGAGAGCGTCGTCAAATGCTTGCCGATGCTGCATCTATATTGTTGGACCAGCATCGTAAGCTCGGTCTTGACAAGGGCTCTGTGTACGAGAGCAACTATAACTACGACTTGGTGGAGCTGGGTGGAGCAGTGATGGCCGACTATGCTTATGATCTGTTGCTGGGCATACAACAGGCAAAAGATAGTGCTGGCGAACGCTTTGCCTCAGATAAGTCCTATGTGGCCCGTCGTGATGCATTCCTGGCTCTTATTGCCGATATGGATGTGCTTAAGGGTACCAATCTGAATTTCCGTTTGGGTAAATGGACGCAAGAGGCCCGTGATGCTGCTTCTGAGGTGGTAGGTGCTGCATCTGCCACGGCCGATTGGTATGAATATAACAATGCCCGCACACTGATTACGACATGGGGTGATAAGGCGCAAAATGGGGGACTCAAGGACTATTCGTATCGTTCATGGCAAGGTCTTCTCAAAGATTACTATTTGCCTCGCTGGGAATACTACTTTGCTAATGGTTGCACAGGATGTGACTACTTTTTCTTTGAATGGAACTGGGCACATGGTAAGGAACATTTCGTAGGGCAGGCCGCGAAAAGTGATGTCACTCTTGTGCCCGGTCAAGATGGCTATAGCTATGACCGTATGCCTGAGGGCAATACCGTGAAGGAAACGAAAAGACTATTTGCCAAGTATCTTCTCCCTATTCATACAGACAGCGGTACTTATTATGCTTATCGCCACCTGTCTAACAATCTCTCGGACAAGTTGGTGATAAAGGCTTCGGCAGGAGGCAAACTCAACCTGGCCCCCTATTTGGGCAATCTGTCCGAAGTGCTGATTGAGGGTGATGTGCTCTCTCATCCGACATCGCGTGTCAAGCGTGTATATGTCCGTGAGGATGCACCTTATGGCATATACAAGGTTACAGCTATCCTGCCTGATGCAACCACCATTGTCTTTGAGGTAGAAGTGGAGTAGTCCTAAAGGTGTAATCACACAAGAAGCGGGGCGACTGGTCGCCCCGCTTCTGCATATTGCTAACTGTAAAGGTCTGCTCTATTATATTGCAGCAGGGAGTACCTCTAGTGCGCGGCGTGCGCGGCGTAAGGTTTCCTCCTTGCCAATAAAGTCGGTGAGCTCGAAGATGTGAGGACCTACGGCAGCTCCTACGAGAGTCACGCGGAAGGCGTTCATAACCTTACCTACACCCCATTCCTTCGATGCAATCCACTCCATGATGAGAGGCTCAATCTCGGCACCGGAAAATACGGGAGCTTGCTCGATGAAATCGCACAATTCGCGTACGTAGGTCGATGCAGGTTCTTTCCACCACTTCTTGAGCGACTTTTCATCGTAACTCTCGGGAGCCTCGAAGAAGTAGCAGCAGGTTTCCCAAAGTTCGTGTACGAAGTTGACACGACCCTTCATTAGAGAAACTACCTTGACGATGCGGTCGAACTCCTCGTTGATACCACGCTCACGGAGCATGGGTTCGAAGAGGCGGGCAATCTCAGTGTCGTCCTTTGAGAGGATATATTCGTGGTTGAACCATACGAGTTTCTTGTAGTCGAAGCGGGCACCTGCCTTTGAACAGCGTGAGAGGTCGAAGAGTTGTATCATCTCATCGAGAGTCATCTTCTCTTGGTCGTTACCGGGGTTCCAGCCAAGCAGAGCGAGGAAGTTGATCACTGCTTCGGGCAGATAGTCCTTTTCACGATAGCCCGAAGAGATGTCGCCAGTCTTGGGATCGTGCCATTCGAGGGGAAACACGGGGAAACCGAGGCGATCGCCATCGCGCTTGCTGAGTTTGCCGTTGCCTTCGGGCTTGAGCAAGAGGGGGAGGTGGGCGAATGTGGGCATGGTGTCTTCCCAGCCAAATGCGCGGTAAAGCAATACATGGAGCGGAGCTGAGGGCAACCATTCCTCGCCACGAATTACGTGTGATACCTCCATCAAGTGGTCGTCAACAATGTTGGCCAAGTGGTAGGTGGGGAGTTCGTCGGCACTTTTGTAGAGCACCTTATCATCGAGCACTGATGAGTTAATGACTACATTGCCACGAATGAGGTCATTGACATGTACCTCTACACCCGGTTCGATGAGGAAGCGCACTACATATTGGTGACCTGAGGCCAAGAGCGCATCAACTTCCTCCTTGGGCAGAGCGAGTGAATTGCGCATCTGCATGCGGGTGGTAGCATCGTATTGGAAGTTGGCAATTTCGTTACGCTTGGCTTCGAGCTCTTCGGGAGTGTCGAAAGCCATGTAAGCCTTGCCCTCGTCGAGCAAATGCTGCACGTATTTCTTATAGATGTCGCGACGCTCCGACTGACGGTAGGGACCATGGTCTCCACCTACGCCTACGCCCTCATCGAAGGCGAGGCCAAGCCATTGGAACGACTCGATGATGTACTCCTCAGCACCAGGAACGAAACGGTTTGAATCGGTGTCCTCGATGCGAAAGATGAAATCGCCGCCATGCTGACGGGCAAACAAATAGTTATACAAGGCAGTGCGCACACCGCCTATATGCAAGGGTCCTGTAGGACTGGGTGCAAAACGCACTCTTACTCTTCTTTCGGTCATATAATTCAATGGAATATAGTTTCGTGCAACAAAGGTACGAATAAACGAGCGAAAAAGTATCAAGTTACTTGAATATTTTTGGAGATAATATAGGAGTTGTCCAGTTTCTTAGATTCTCCTCCTAGGTTAGGAGGAGTACCCTCGAAGAGGGGGAGGTGGTATGACTTCTGTAAGAGATACCCCCTCCGCTGCGCTCCCTACCGGGTCCTCCGTCGTGCAGAGCACTGCACTCCCCTCGCTCGGCACGG
>JAZRDT010000022.1:0-37783 GCA_045660385.1 Bacteroidaceae bacterium
TTGAGCGATTCGCTTTCGCAGCTGCGTGAGCTTTTCCTCTACAGGCATATGATAGTACGCCACAAGTGCAGCTTTCAGGTGCGCAAAGAAGAGAAGAGGATGACGATGGAGAAGTCTCCTTCAAGAACGCTCATATCCAATCGCCCGAGATGAAGATGGTGCACCGCTGGCAGCACACTGATGAGCAGTGGAACCGTATGGTAGCCGATGAACTAGCTGCCGGACGTCCTATATATTATAGTAGCCGCTCCACGAAATATGATGGACATGCCTTCGTGGCATGTGGCATGGACGAGCAGGGACTATACTACGTGAACTGGGGGTGGGGCGGCAGCTGCGACGGCTACTTCGACTTCGATGTGGTGACTGCTGCTGATGCAGCATACAACTATGTGCAGAGTGCTATTGTGGGCATCACTCCACAGAAATAGGGGGAGGTAATTATCGGCTAATTAATAATGTACGTGCGCGCAATGCGTTGTTTTTTTCTATTGATTGACTGAAGTCGTATCTTCTATTTTTGGGCGTTTGGAATAAAAGTATGTTGTAAAACATAAAAACGAATTGCTCTATTTTTTGCATGTACGGTGAATAATTGCTACTTTCGCAGCGTTTCTCGTAACAGAGTGCAAGAAACTATGTAGTTTTAACTAAAAAAATACGATACTATGAAGGTTTATCAAAGTAACGAAATCAAAAACATTGCCCTTCTCGGCAATGACGGATCAGGTAAGACCACCCTCACAGAGGCTCTACTCTATGAGAGTGGAGTTATAAAACGTCGCGGTAGAATCACTCAGAAGAATACCGTCAGCGACTACTTCCCCGTGGAGCAGGAGTATGGCTACTCTGTATTTTCTACTGTATTCAGCTGTGAGTGGAACAATAAGAAATTGAATATCATCGATTGTCCGGGTAGTGACGACTTTGTAGGTGCTGCTACATCGGCTATCACAGTGACTGACACTACTATCCTGTTGCTCAATGGCCAGTATGGTTCAGAGGTGGGCACACAGACTCATTTCCGCTATACCGAGAAGTTGGGCAAGCCGGTCATCTTCCTCGTAAACCAACTTGACAATGAGAAGTGCGACTACGACAACATCGTGGAGCAGCTCAAGAGCATCTATGGTCCGAAGGTAGTGCCTGTACAGTATCCCGTGCAGACAGGTCCCGATTTCCATGAACTCATCGACGTTCTCTTGATGAAGAAATATTCTTGGAAGCCCGAAGGTGGTGCTCCTATCATTGAGGATATCCCTGCATCGGAGATGGAGAAGGCTAAGGAGTGGCACAAGGCACTCGTAGAGGCTGCTGCCGAGCATGATGAGGGCTTGATGGAGAAGTTCTTCGAGACTGAGTCGCTCACTGAGGATGAGATGCGTGAAGGTATCCGTAAGGGTATGGTAAGCCGCGGTATATTCCCCGTATTCTGCGTATGTGCAGGTAAGGACATGGGTGTGCGCCGTTTGATGGAGTTCCTCGGTAACGTGGTTCCCTTCGTAAGCGAAATGCCTGCTGTGGTGAATACCAAGGGTGAAGAGATTGTACCCGACCCCAATGGCCCCACATCGCTCTATTTCTTCAAGACAGCTGTAGAACCCCACATCGGTGGTGTACAATATTTTAAGGTACTCAGTGGTAAGGTGCGCGAAGGCGACGATCTTACAAATGCTGACCGTGGTTCTAAGGAGCGTATGGCTCAGCTCTTCTGCTGCGCTGGTGCTAACCGCTTCCCGGTGGATGAGCTCGTAGCTGGTGATATAGGTTGTACCGTGAAGCTCAAGGACGTGAAGACCGGCAACACGCTTAATGGCAAGGATTGCGATTGGCAGTTTGACTTCATCAAGTATCCTAACTCAAAGTACTCTCGCGCTATCCGCCCCGAGAACGAGGCCGATATGGAGAAGATGATGAGCATTCTCAACCGTATGCGTGAAGAGGATCCCACATGGGTAGTGGAGCAGTCTAAGGAGTTGCGCCAGACCATCGTACACGGTCAGGGTGAGTTCCACCTCCGTACATTGAAGTGGCGTTTCGAGCACAATGAGAAGCTCCCCATCCGCTTTGAAGAGACACGTATTCCTTATCGTGAGACCATCACAAAGGCTGCTCGTGCCGACTATCGTCACAAGAAACAGTCGGGTGGTGCAGGTCAGTTTGGTGAGGTACACCTCATCGTAGAGCCTTACTACGAAGGCATGCCTACTCCCGACGTATATAAGTTCGGTAACCAGGAGTTCAAGATCAGCGTCAAGGGTCAGGAAGAGCACACCTTGGAGTGGGGCGGTAAGCTCGTATTCATCAACTCTATCGTGGGTGGTAGCATCGATGCACGCTTCATGCCTGCTATCCTTAAGGGTATCATGAGCCGCCTCGAGCAGGGTCCGCTCACCGGTTCATACGCTCGCGACGTACGCGTTATTGTATATGATGGTAAGATGCACCCGGTAGACTCTAACGAAATCTCATTCATGCTTGCAGGTCGCAATGCCTTCAGTGAGGCGTTTAAGAATGCAGGTCCGAAGATTCTTGAGCCTATCTACGATGTAGAGGTACTCGTACCATCAGACAAGATGGGTGACGTGATGAGTGACCTCCAGGGCCGTCGTGGTATGATTATGGGTATGAACAGTGAAAAGGGTTATGAGAAGCTCGAAGCTAAGGTGCCCTTGAAGGAGATGTCATCATACTCAACTGCACTCAGCTCACTCACTGGTGGACGTGCATCGTTCAACATGAAGTTTGCCAGCTACGAACTTGTGCCTATGGATGTACAGGACAAGCTGGTTAAGGAGTTTGAGGCTAAGCAGCAAGCTGAAGAATAAGACAACTTTTTTTACATGATTAGGTAATTAGGTGACCGCTCTTCGTGAGAAGTGCGGTTACCGTTTTTTTTTATGGAATCTACTCCGTTGTAGTATAGGATAGGGGGTGGACTTAAACATTTGTTGGGTAATGTTGTTAGGGGTGTATGAACGTGAAGTTGTATACATTCCTGATCTGTGTCGTGGGAGCAAGTCCCCTTTTGGCACAACGGATGGTCTTTAGCTATGCCGAAGCTGAGCTTAGGATGCTGCAGGTAGACGATGCGCTGAAGGTGTGTGATGCCGAACTGATGATTGCCCGTCGCGAACGCAGTAGGGCCAGGTCTTTGTGGTGGCCGCATCTCCAGGCCAATGGCGCCTTTGCTCATCTGTCTGAGCCAATCGAGGTGCGCCAGCCCTTATCGCAGTATACCAATACGATAAAGGAACATGTGCTACAGATTGATCCCTCTGAACGACTCATCACCGATTTGCTCGATAGGGTGGGAAGCTATACGCTAACCTTCCCGCTCATTGAGCAGAATGTCGCATCCGTGGGGCTTACGGCCGAATGGGTTGCTTTCAGTGGGGGCAAACGCCTCTATGCCGACAAGCTTGCCCGGCAGTTGGTTGAGGTGGCTGAAGTAAATGTAAGGCAGGCAAGGACCCTGAAGCAGGTGGAACTTGTGGAGCGCTACTATGGTCTGGTCTTGGCGCAGCAGACTACCGAGGTGTGTCGCGAACGCTACGAGGGGTTGCGCCGACATTATGAACAGGCCCTACGGTTGGAGCAGGTGGGATTCATTGACCGTGCAGCACGCCTGTTGGCACAGGTGGGCATGGAGGAGGCGTTGAACGAGTGGAAGCAGGCGCAGTATAGCGAACGCAATGCTGCCATGGCGTTGAACCAGCTACTGGATGTCAGCAATGATGATCCATTGCCCATACTCTCTTCTTCCCTTTTTATCGTTTCTCAATTACCGCCCGAGTCGGTGTTTGCCGAGCAAAGCATCGTTTCAAACCATGCCCTCACCTTGCTTGGCGTGCAGGAGCGTATGGCGCAGAACGAGTTGCGCATGGCGCAGACCAACTATATGCCTGAAATTGCTCTTTTGGGTAAGCAGACGCTCTATGCACATGATTTGCCCAGCAATCTGCTGCCACGTGCGATGGTAGGTGTGGGCTTTACATGGAATCTCTTCGACGGACTCGACCGTGAGCGACAGATTTCGCAGGCGCGCCTCGCAAAGCAGTCGCTGGTGTGGAGCCGCGAGCAAGCTGAGAACGATGTGTCGCTCGTCGTGTCGAGACTCTATGCTACTCTGATGCAGATGGCTGATGAGGCGCGTGTGCTCGATACTACCATCGCTCTTCATGCCGAGGTGCTGCGTGTGCGGCAGAGCGCCTTTGCCGAAGGCATGGCCACCTCAACGGATGTGGTGGATGCCACTCATGCTCTTGCTACGGCCAGGTTGGCTCGTCTGGCTGCCTACTATGCCTATGATGTAGCTTTGGCCGGTATGCTGGCGGCTTGTGGCCTGATGGATGATTTTCATAAATATGCGAGTGAACAATTGTAAACTATATGGAGAAGAGACGTAACTATCTTTCCATCGCTTTCATGGCGCTGCTGGGTCTGGTGGTCGTGGTGACCATCGTCGCCCTGGTGGTTTCACCCAAGCCTCCGTTGACCCTGCAGGGCGAGGTGGAGGCTACTGAGATACGTATTAGTGGCAAACTCCTGGGCCGCATCGATACCTTCCTGGTGAGCGAGGGAAGTAGGGTGCGTCGGGGCGATACGCTGGTCGTCATCCATAGTCCGGTCGTGGAGGCGCAATACCGCAAGACGGAGGCGCTGCACCGTGTCTCCGAGGAGGAGAGGCGCAAGGTGGATGCCGGTACGCGCGAACAGGTGGTGGCCTCGGCATACCAGTTGTGGCAGGCTGCCAGGAGTCAGACTCAATTGGCGGAGAAGACCTACGGGCGGGTGCATGTGCTGTATGCCGACAGTGTCGTCCCGCGCCAACGCTTCGACGAGGCTGAAGCGGCCATGATGTCGGCCCGTGCGGTTGAGCGCTCGGCCTATGAACAGTATCGCTTGGCAAAAGAGGGTATGCTGCGCGAGGACCGGGAGGCGAGCCGCAACCTGGTGACCGCAGCGGCCAGCAGTGTCGATGAGGTGGCGGCCCTGCTTGACGATGCCAGGTTGGTGGCGCCTGATGACGGACAGATTGCAAACATCTATCCCAAGCGAGGCGAACTCGTTGCTCCCGGGTCGCCCATCATGAGTGTGGTCGTGCTTGACGAGAGCTATGTCATCTTTAATGTGCGCGAAGATCTGATGCCTCATTTCCGTATGGGCCGTCGCTATATAGCTTCTGTGCCAGCATTGGATCGCACCGATGTGCCCCTCGAGGTATACTACATCAGTCCGCTCGGCAGCTTCGCCACGTGGAAGTCGACCCGCCAGGCCGGCAGCTACGATATGCGCACCTTCGAGGTACGCCTGCGTCCCACCACCGAGGTCGAGGGCCTGCGTCCCGGTATGACCGCCCTGATTGAGGTGAATGTTGAATGGTGAACCGACGCCAAACCGAGTGCAAGCAAGTTTACTTGGAATTGCCGAGGTGCGAAGGAGGAAAAGACTGCGTAGCAGAATTAATGATGAATGTTAAATGATGAATGTTCCACTTTCGACTTTACAAGGCTCCTTCCTTCGCGAATGGCACCGCATGACCTCGCGCCGCATCTATCTGGTTGCTGCCGTGGTGTTGCCTCTGTTTCTTATTTTCTTCATGGCTACGATATTTGGCACGGGGCAGATGGTGGACCTCCCTATAGGGGTTGTTGATGGGGACAACACGTCGAGCTCCAGAGAAATCATACGCGGCATTGCTGCCACCCCTACGTTTGATGTGCTCCATCACTATGCCGATGAGGCTGCGGCCCGCAGTGCCCTGCAGCGCAAGGAAATCTATGGTTATCTCCATATTCCGCCTCACTTTGAGGATAACCTGTTGCGGGGGCATGGTGTCACCCTCAGCTATTACTACCACTATGCTCTGTTGGCCGTAGGGGGCGAGGTCATGTCGAGCTTTGAGCAGGCACTGCTTCCCGTGCGCATGGCTCCTATCGTTCTCGATGCCGTTGCTTTGGGTGCTACGCAAGAGCGTGTAGAAACCTTCTTGTTGCCGATGACTAGCGACGACCATGCCCTCTACAACCCTTCGCTCAACTATGCCACCTACCTTACCGTGCCCATCTTCTACATCATGTTTCAGATCCTGGTGTTGCTCGTGACTCTCTACGCTATCGGCTCTGAAAGTAAGGAGGGTACCGGGGGCGAGTGGCTTGCCATGACTCGCGGCAATGTGTGGGTGGCGGTGATGGCCAAACTGTTGCCCTATACGCTGCTGTTTGTGGCCGAGGCGATGCTGGCAGGGGTGGTCTTCTTCCGCTTTATGGCTATCCCCTTGCTAGGCAATGCGTGGCTGCTCGCCTTTGCTGCCGTACTGTTTGTGCTGGCCACGCAGGCATTGGCGCTCATTCTTTACAGTCTGTTTCCTGTGCTCTCGTTTGTCATCAGTGTGGTCTCTATGGTCGGTTCGCTGGGAGCCACCCTCTCGGGAGTCACTTTTCCGCTCATGGCCATGTATCCCATCGTGCAATATGCTGCCATGCTTTTCCCCGTGCGTCATTTTACGGTGGTAATGCAGCAGGTAGTCTATTCCGATGGAACGGGGAGTTCTTGTACGGTTGCCCTGGGTGTGCTTATCCTGTTCCCTCTTTTGGCTCTGGCGCTACTCCCGCGCTTGCGTCATTACTTAATAGTGCGTCGTTATGATAGGTTGGAGTGAATGTCCCTTCTCGTTGCGAATTGCTTGGCGTGAGTTGCGTGCCATCGGAAGCAGCTATTCTGTGTTGCTGGTGCTTGTGGGGGGAGTCTTCTTCTATGGCTTGCTCTACAACTATATGTATGCGCCCAATGTAGTGCACGAGGTGCCTGTGGCGGTGGTCGACCACTCGCAGACGGCCCTCAGCCGTCAGTATATCCGTTGGCTCGATGCCACACCACAGGTGCTGGTGGACTACCGTGAGCCTGATATGGTGGCGGCCAAACGGCTCATGCGCGATGCCCGGGTGTGGGGCATACTGTATCTCCCTTCCCATTTTGAGACGCTACTCTACGAGGGACGTCAGGCGGTGTATCCTCTCTATGCCTCCACGGATGCCTTTCTCTATTACGAGGCCATCGAGGAGGCTAACCTTCTGGTGATGGAGGCCATCGATGATGCCTATCGCACGCAACTTATCAGTGATCTCTCCCTGCCCGCGTTGGCGGCCGTAGCCACGCAGAGCCCCGTCACGGTGGTGGGGACCGCCCTCTACAATCCCGATGAGGGCTATGGCTTCTATCTCATTCCATCGGTGCTGATGATTATCATCTTCCAGACGCTGATGATGCTGGTAGCAATGACATCGAACCGCAAGAGCGAGTCTTCACTTGGTTTCGCGATATCTGCGCGCTTCTCCTTGGAAAAGATTGGGAAGACGGCCTTCTCTCTTGTGTGGGGCAAGTGCTTTGCCTATCTATTCCTATATGGCGTGTTTGCTCTCTTCCTGGTGGGTGCCCTTCCGCTCGTGTTTGATATCCCTCGTGTGACCTCTTGGTGGAGCCTGTTGCTCCTGCTCGTGCCCTATGTGTTGTCAACCTCTTGTCTGGGCTTGGCCCTGTCGCGCTGGTATACCGATCCCGAGGCTCCTATTCTCCTCATTGCTTTCTTCTCCATCGGACTCATCTTCCTCTCCGGCGTGTCCTATCCCTTGGAGCTCATGCCTTGGTATTGGCTGGCTGCACACTATGTGGTGCCGGCAGGTGCGGCCGTGCTGGCCTTTGTAAAACTTAGTGCGATGGATGCCACTTTCGCTGATGTGCTCCCCGAGTTCATCACCCTCTGTGTACAGGTCGTAGTCTATTCCCTACTGGCGGTAAGTACCTACAAAGCAAAGTTACGGGAGGGTAGATGATTTTTTTTCACCGCCCTCCCGAACAAAACCTTTCAGTCCCGTGTTATACTTGTGCAATTCACCTGATAGCGGTTGTCGCTCCCGGTGGGTTGCCATAACAAGTATTAGACTGATATAGATAATTGCATAGTAGTTTTGTCGTGTTTTATTTTGTGTTTGTGTTATTTGGATGCTCCTCGATGTGAATCGGGGAGTTTCTGTTGTTCGCAGAAGCAGCCCTCAAAGTGACTCTCTACCTTCTCTACGGGAGCCTCAAACAATGCGAACAATGCCGATCCGCTTCCGCTCATGGCGGCATACAGCGCTCCCAGTTCGTAAAGCTTGCTCTTGATGCCCTCCAGCTCGGGGTGCAGGGCGAAGATTCCCTTCTCGAAGTCGTTGCTTATCGTGTCGCGCCATTCGGTGATGGGGCGTACAATCTTTTCGTCCAGCGTCACTGCAGGCTTCTCGGGGCGCACCATCGAGTAGGCCTCCTTGGTCGATACGAACACGTCGGGCTTCACCACCACGAGGTAGAGTCCGCCTAAGTCCAGCGTGATGGGGTGAAACTCATTGCCAATGCCTGTCGCATACACCGGCGTACTGGTGATGAAGAAGGGGCAGTCCGCTCCCAACTTCGTGGCATAAGCCTCCAGCTGTTCGGTGCTGATGCCCAAGGCAAACATCTCATTCAGCATGCGCAGCATGAAGCTCGCGTCGGCCGATCCGCCACCCAATCCCGCTCCAGTGGGTATATGCTTATGCAAGTACACATCTACCGGAGGCAGCGCATAGTCGGCCGCCAGCAGTCGGTAGGCCCTCACCACAAGGTTGTTGTCCGTGTCGCCCTCTATCTCCACACCGCTCAAGTGCAGACGGCAGTCATAGTCGGCTCCTTCGTGTACGATTACTTCCAATGCATCGTGCACGGGGATTGGGTAAAATATGGTGTCGAGGTTGTGGTAACCGTCGGGGCGGCGCTCAGTCACCTGCAACCCGATATTTATCTTGGCATGGGGAAATGTGATCATAGTTCGTAATGCTTTAATCTGAGTGCGAAGTTAATATAATCCGAGTGAAAATCCAAATTAAAGCCGCCCCTGTGTCGGTCATCAATTCGGAGAAAACAGTAGAGTGAATAAAATCAAGCACTATAGTGATTGGAAAAATTCAGTTAACTGATTTCAAAAATTCTCTTTACCCAATTTTTTCATTACAAGTCTGCAACAGATTTGTTGCAGACTTGTACCGCCAAGCGTTGAGACTCCCTATCAGAGCCTTTCGTCAGATTTATCAGACAAAGGCTTTTTCCGTAACGCAAGGCTCCGGCAAATTTGCCAGAGCCGTCTGATTTGCCGCCTCCGTTAAGTTTCACCTCAAAAGCCCTTTTTTAGGAGAAGAAAGTTCATAAATTGGTTGGCGTTGGCAACGTTCCACGTCGCGAATTATAAAAGAATAATTATTAGCCTACCGGATGAAAGTTTACGTTAAGGTTATCGTCATCGTTGGCGAGCGCAGCTCGCTGCCGCCATCGCCAACCTATTTATAGACTTTTTTCACTTAAATTCCGCACATTGGCGAAAAATCGCATATGCCATTCCACCAAATGGGATATCCGTTTTTGCAGAATCGCATATCCCATTTTCAGAAAACGGATATGCGATGGAGCAATGGACTACCATACGAGGATGGCAAGCTTAAGGTTCAAAGCACAAAGCCATAAATAATAAATCTTAACGTTTTCGTCATCATTAACGTCATCGTACAGCAAAGCTGTCCTCTTTCTGCTGTAAAACATATTATATGGGATGATACTCTTTCACGAAATCTGCTATCTTTGCACATTGTCAGAAGTTGCGAACATACACTTCGCAAACAATAAAGAAATTTGCAGCGAAATCAAGAAAACGACACGATATGCCGAAGAATAAGAATGCCATGACACGTTACCAGATACTCGACGAATTGTTGAGTAATCGATATCATGACAATTCCATGGGTGACCTTACTGATGAGGTTAACAGACGCTTGGCCGATATGGAAAAAGAACCTGTGACTCGTCGTTGTATAGAACTCGATATTAAGTATCTTGAGTACGAGAGTCCCTTCATGGTGGAGATAGAGCGTTTTCGATCGACAAATTATATCCTTACCAAGACCCTCTTGGAAGAATCTAAAGCATATGATTTATGTTTTTGCAGTAATATTTACAATATATTTTATATATTTGCATCAAACTTCAAGAAACTTGCATGGAAAATCTTAGTAGAATAAAAGTGGTATTTTGGCTGATGCTGATAAAATAAGCGTTTGGTTTGTACATCAGGTTGTGTGGTGTTTGTGCACCACTTGGAAATCGTTAAGGGATCCTTCCCTAATTGACTGGAAGACGTTGGTAAAGATTTCGGAATTGCTAAAGATTA
Source organism: Bacteroidaceae bacterium (assembly GCA_045660385.1). Classification (GTDB taxonomy): domain Bacteria; phylum Bacteroidota; class Bacteroidia; order Bacteroidales; family Bacteroidaceae; genus UBA1189. Next base: position 10,238 of record JAZRDT010000022.1, read on the forward strand.
ACATTCGAGAATTATTAGTAAATCAAGATTTTTAAGTTATGAATACGACAGAAAAAACAGGATTAATGAAATTGGGATTTGTAAAAAATCTCAGACCAGGTACAAACGGAGAAAATTGTATTTCCGTTTTGTCAAAAATTACTGGACAGAGAATTCATTTGAAAGATATTAACGATTTCATAGAATCAGGGCTTTGTGAAATTGAATACTCTGATCAACAGGGCAATCCGTGCACAATAGAAAATGCTCTTGTTAAAAAATTTCTATTAAATCAAAAGACCAAAAACGGTGAGGATATTTATGGCGTGTTTCAGAGAAAGGATACAACTAGCAATTTCATGGGAATAACCTGGGAAATTACAAAAACTCCGAAATCACTCGGTGTTATAAATGAAAATAGTTTGGCGAACCTTTCTGCAATTACAGATTGCACAATTAATAACATTGAAGACATTTTTGTTGTTAATAGCATTGAGTACTTCAATGGTGCTGGACACAACAAATTTCCTGACGGAACAGTTGTTGATGAAAAGAATGCAAAATTCATTAGATTCAAAACAACTCTCAAAGATCATGATGAAAAGATTTTGTATGGTTGGTTTACAAAGAATATAAAAAATGATTTTGAAGGTATTGATTGGGGAACAGAAGACTCGTTTGAGAACTCTAGAAAAAATCGTGAACAGTTCTTTGTGGGTAGAATGGCTTTTGATACAATTGACGTATGTAACACCTTTTTAGAAAAGTTAGAAAGTAAGACAATTGAAGAGCCTTGGGAATACAAAAATAGAAAAGACCCTAAATTTAAATACCCCATCCTGAAATCTTATCTTGAGTTCGAGTTAGATAGACTATATCATGAACAAGAGAAATACGGATGGGTTGACAAAATTCTTTATAACAAGGATAGGAGTAAAGCATTGTTCAACACAAACCTTATCGATAAGTTTGGTCATGACTTGAACATCATGGGTGACGTTCAATTATTAGGAGGACGAGAGATAATTTGCAATCTTGAGATGTGTCCATCGAAATTATCTCTTCGCAAACTAGGATTTGAAAATTACGAGCCATTGCCTCCGAAGTTCTTTGAGGATATAAATGAAATTGTGTTTCATTGTGAATGGGATATTGATTGTAGCGTTTCAAAATATGAGCACATAATAGAACAAAGAATCGAACGCTTCCCTGATAAATATAAGAATCTAGAAGCTGATGACCTTGGTCAAAAGATGGACAATGCAATAGAATTTGCAAAAAAGATAGCACAAAGAAATTATAAGTTTATCATACCGATGTACTATCCAACAGCACATCGAATTCAATTACTTATGCCTATATATCTAGAAACATCTTATACTTCTCAGCCAGACTTTGCATTGGTTCTTACTCCACATGCAAACGAAAGAGTCTATACGCCAGAAACAATTCTAGGGTTGGACGAAGTATATCAAGATGCAAGACTTGTCGCTAAACCAGAGGAATCGTGGTTAAATCCTCGAATTATAAAGTAATGGTAATTCGTAAAAACCTCTTTGATGGCGAGAGCTATAAGGCTGAATTTGCCATAATAACCTATCGGTGGCTGATGAGTCGCCGATGGGTTACTTATACTGATATTATGGCCGATAGGTTAGGTTGTCCAACTAGAGGACTACCTGCGAACTTGTCCAATTGTGATGGCTATGGCGAACTGAAAAAGACAGTTGGCATAGTAAAGAAAGCAATTTGCGGGAAGATTGGCAACGATTGCTTTGAAGAGGAAGGCAACAATAAAAATAAACGTTTTCGGTATATTGGTAAGGATAACGATCCTCTTGCAGATATGCGTAATGCTAAAGCAATCAATAACCTTCGTCAGTATTGGAAATTCTGCCAGGACTCTGCCGGTTTCTTTCCTAAGTCATGGCTGGAATATTTTTTCAAGGATTGTCAGGATTTACTGGATATGAAAGCCAAACGACAGAAAGGGGAACAGGTAATTAGTGTAAGCCTTGATCGTATTCTGACCAATATTGAGTACCTTCCGTTTCTATATGAAGCCATCACGAATAAAATAGTGCTGGAGATTGACTATAAGCCTTTCGATGAGGAGGAGGTCACGTTGATGTTTCATCCGCACTACCTAAAGGAATATAATGGTAGATGGCATCTGTTCGGGCATGCGGAAGAAAAGGAGCCAGAATATGGCTATAATATAGCTCTTGACAGAATACAGTCAAAGCCTCGTGAGAGATCGAAAGTGGAATATGTTCCGGCACCGAAGCACTTCTATGATGAGTTCTTTAAGGATATAGTTGGCGTAAGTCATATGAAGGATGCCGGGAAGGAACATATTGTTATTCGCGCGCGATCATTATATATTTATAAGTTAATGGATACAAAACCTCTTCATCAGAGCTACACCGTTGTGAAACCTTTCGGCAGATATGATGATGGCGAGTATGCAGAGTTCTCGATTGACGTAGAACCAAACAACGAGTTCTACGGGCGCATACTTCAAATGGGAGCAGGTTTAGAGATTGTAGCTCCCGATAATATTCGAAGAGAGTTCAAACAACGTGTCGCAAGTCTCACAAAACTCTATGAATAGCGTCAGTCAAGTTTAAGCAAGTTTACCATCTAATGGTTCCAAATAGTGAGGAACTAATGTTCTGATAGCAATCTTTTATTGCATCAAGAAATGTACATACTTTTGCAGCGTCAAAACATCGAAACTACCACGATGATTGACGCTGCAAACTGTTGGTAGAAAAAACAAAGAAAACGATGGAAAACAAGATGAACACCAAGGCTGGACTTTTGAAACTCGGTTATGTGACAAACCTCAAATCTTGCAAGGCGGAGTTGAACGAGATGTTGGCGGATGATATGCAGGTGAGTACAACAGAACTGAACCGCATCGTGGATGCTGCCCCGGTTGTATACCTCAACAAGTATGGCTATCCTCAATGGCGCAATGGCGAGAATGTGGCACCGAAAGATGCTTCATACCTTTACTTTGAAACGGGATTTCAAGACCCTTCAGACAACCCAATCATTGGATGGTTTGAACGCAATGGCAAGGATTCTGTGTTCAGAGGAGTCTATTGGGGGACGAAAGTGTCTCTTGATACCAAAATCAATGCTGACAGGATGTTTCATTGGGGGGATCTCTACTTCAATAGTGAAGAAGAGGGTCTTGCATTCCTAGAAGATATCGCAGCCAGTACAATTCCTGAGACCTGGTCGTTCAAGAACAAGCCGTCAACAGTGAATCATCCCATTCTGAAATCTTACATAGAAAACACGTTTGAGGTGCTCAAGAAAGAAACGGAACAGGGAGCAAAGAACAAGTTGGTGTATAGCCAGGATGGGAAATATCTTCTCTTCAATACAAATCTGCTTGATAAGTTCTTCCATGAGATTTTGATAGTAGTGGATGTCAAGACTCAGAAGGATGGTAGCAAGTTGCTCATGAATCCTCGTCGAGTAAGGAAGGAACTTGAGTTGCGTAAACTTGGATTTGGCAAAGATGTACGGCCTGAGCAGCCTCGATTCTTCGAAAAGATTGAGGAGGTTATCTATCAGCCTACTTGGACGGTAGACAAGGACTTTGACAAGTTTGCTCACATCATCGAGGAGCGCCGTCAGCGTTTCCCTATAGAGATGCAATCGGCTCCTTCTGATGAACTTGGAAGAAAATTGAATGACGCGATTACATTTGCCATAGCGATTGCACAGCGTAACTACAAATTCGTTGTACCCATGTATAGGCCCCAGACAGGCAAGATTCAGCTACTGATGCCAATCTATTTGAAAGGCACATATAGTAGCAAGCCTGACTTTGCGCTTATCCTAACACCAGACAAAGAGAACGAGTATTACACACCAGAGACAATTCTTCCTTTGGATGCTGTCTACCAAAATGCCCGTCTCATAGCAAAGCCTGATGATACATGGCTCAACCCGGATACTATCCTTTGATGCCTTCGAGAGCTTTCTTTTACAGGGTGGCGAATGGTTCCACCCTGCAAGGAAGCAATTATCACACAAAATCCTTAAACAAGCATAAATGTAAATTTGACCAAGGACAGAAACATGAAGCATTTAGAAATCGACTCCCAGAATCAACAGCAAAAACTTGCATTTGACATTGTTGCAAACACAAACACTTGTGTGTTTATTACAGGTAAGGCCGGTACTGGAAAAACGACCTTCGTTAAGCGCATCTGTGAGGAGATAAACAAGAGGTTCGTGGTATTGGCTCCTACGGGAATAGCTGCCATAGCTGTAGGTGGGCAGACGATGCACTCGTTCTTTGGCTTCCCCTTGGAGGTGTTGGGGCCGCACTCGGCACTGGAACTATCGCTTGAGAAGAGGTTGCTGATAGAAAAGACCGATACGTTTATTCTGGATGAGGTGTCGATGGTGCGCAGTGATATGGTGGACTGCATGGACAGATGTCTGCGCGGTATTATGAATACGCATGCGCCTTTTGGCGGCAAGCAAGTGGTGTTTGTGGGCGACCTGTATCAGTTGCCTCCTGTAGTGAATAGGGGCAGTGCCGATGAGGATATGCTCAACGACCTGTATGGCGGTGGCATACCGTTTTTCTACAAGGCACACGTGCTGAAACGGATGAATCTGCCCAAGATTGAGTTTCAGAAGATATATCGTCAGGACGACCCCGTATTTGTAGGTCTCCTGAACAAGATGCGCGTGGGAGCTGCCAAGGCGGAAGACCTAAAGGTGCTGAACGAGCGAATATCTGCAGAGGGCGAAACGGCAGACTTCTCGGTGACTCTTACGGCATATAACAAGATTGCTGATGGCATCAATGAACGAAGGCTGAATGCCATAGAAGAGGATGAGTATATATATAATGGTGTAATAGAGGGGGACTTCAAGCTAAAGGATGCGTTGGCACCAGAGAAGCTGAAACTGAAGGTGGGTGCTCAGGTGATATTCTGTCGCAATGATTATTCGAATTCGCAGAAGTATGTCAATGGAACTATTGCCCAAGTGGTGGAGTTGAAGGGTGATGAGATAAAGGTGCGTCTGGAGAATGGCACGGTGCTAACGGTAGACCAAGTTACTTGGGAGAACCGCGAGAGCATGTACAACGAGAAGGAGCATAAGATGGAGTCGCAGATAGTGGGTACATACACGCAATATCCTTTGAAGTTGGCTTGGGCAATAACCATCCACAAATCGCAGGGAATGACCTTCGACCGTATGCATCTGGACCTCACTCGTGGTACTTTTGCTCCGGGCCAGGCGTATGTGGCCGTGAGCCGTATGCGTTCACTTGAGGGACTGACTTTGAGCCGACCTCTATTGGCATGTCATATCACGCTGAATCCTGAGGTGCGCGCCTTTGCCAATTCGTTCAACGATACGGATATGATCAATGATGAGCTGGAAATGGGTAGGATGATGTATCGGTACCTTACAGAGAAGGATTATGACAAGGCTGTAGCGTGTAGTCTCATGCAAGTGGTAGACAAGGCACGTAGAAATGACTTGCGCAATGCGGCTCTGATAGCCAAAAGGATGTTTGATATCATGCTGAATGACGAGGTGCTGCTCGGACGTACGGCAGATGTGAAGTTACTGAAGGATTGTAGCATGACGAGTAACTTCCTCAATGCCGTATTCTGCCTCTATGGCAACAGATACGAAGAGGCTATAGGGTATGCCAATATGGTGCTGACTAGAAAAGTTTGTCTGGAGGCGATGTATATAAAAGGACGTGCGCTATATACATTGGGGATGTACGATGCTGCTTATGATATGAATCTGCAAATTCAGACGGCAAGCAAGGAGTCTGAAGAGAGGATGGGGACAGATAAGAAACAGTATTTGTTTGAAGCAAAAGTGAACGACAAGGTGGGCAGCCAAAATATAGTTGTATGCAAGCGTCTGATAAAACTTTGCCCAACGTGCTGGGATGCATACTTGCTGCTTAAAAAAGATTTTGCGAAAAATGGTTCGGTGTTTGAAGTGGAAGAACAGGCTGAGGATTCAACGTTGGTCGGAGCCTTCATGAAACCGTATACCAATGATGTGGAGTTTACGAATCTGCTCATGTCGGAGATGGAGAATAACAGCAAGGCTTTCCATAAGTTTTGTGGAAGATTACAGAAATTATCATATAACACACAGAAAGATGAAGCCTTCTAAGAATAAAGTGTATTGCTATGGCTGTGGCCGTACCAAGATGTTGTTTGAAAGCGAAAAGAAAGCGCTCAACTTCATAAAGTATAACAACCTTGATATATTGGAGGAGTCGGGGAAGGCACCTTCGCGAATCTATTACTGTGACCTCTGCTGTGGATATCATCTGACAAGCATTGCCAAAAGTAAATATGCTAATCCTCGTGGTGAGGATGTACTTTACTCTACGGAATTGCTGATAACGATTGAGAAATGCATGAATCTATTGGAGGACAAGGCTATGAAAAAAGAACCCGTGGCTGAACTGACGAAATGTATACAGCGAGGGTTCAAAAAAGCCAAGAACTGCCATGGGGTCTATCTCTCATACTACAACCGTCTGAAGAAGAGATTTGATAAAATGTGTGGGAAGTATAATTTGCATAAACATTTGTAATTGAAAAGCTATGCATAAGATTTCATTCTCATTATTACTGTTGTTGATGACAGCTTGTGGCGGCAGCAACAAACCAAAGGAAAACGCCACAGTAACCAATGCAATGTGGCAAAGTGAAGTGATTGTTCCCATGAAAGAGGCATTGGAGCGGTTGGCGGTGGTGTCTCCAAAGTTTGGAACTGATACCGATTTCCCCTTGCTTCGCGCTACATGTATGCCCGACATCTATGATAAGGAGGTGGCTGATCCTATTATGGAAACTGCTTATAAATTTGACTCTTTAACAACTCCTTTAAAGGAGGCGGCAATCAATGAACGCGTTCCAAGAGCAATGAGCGAATTGGATTTTTTTGAATTTATGAAGGAGTCAACCAAGCGAAAAGTACAGATGCTGGACTTCTTGACTATGGCTATATGCCGCAAGAAATTCAGGAGAGGAAATTACAGAATTACGGAAGTGAATAAAAGGTCTCTACCACTTCATCCTTACTCTCGCTCCGCCCAATCCCAAGAAGAACAAAAAGAACCCAGTCATGAGGTCGTGGGCTGACTACTTCTCCTCCTCCAATAACTCACCATCCATTGTGGAAAAGATTTGGAAAACTTAATGGCTGATTTTTTTTGTTTGCTCAGCTTTTTGTATACCTTTGCGGTCCATTGAAAAAACGACAATAAAAAACGACAAGATATATGGCTACTCCCCGACAACCGCGGACGACAACCGCAAAGCGACCTGTGAAGCAGACCGACGACTACGGACATCTGCAGCCGCAAGCTCCCGAACTGGAACAGGCGGTGCTGGGCGCAATCATGATAGAAAAGGATGCCTACTCGCTGGTGAGCGAGATATTGAAACCGGACTCATTCTACGAGCGCAGGCACCAGCTGCTTTACAAGGCTGTGCAGTCGCTGGCCGTGGCTCAGAAGCCGGTGGATATTCTTACCGTGGCTGAGCAGCTGCGCTCTACCGGTGAGCTCGAAGAGGTGGGCGGACCGGTGTATATCACGCAGTTGGCGGGTAAGGTGAACTCGTCGGCGCATATTGAGTATCATGCCCGCATCATAGCGCAGAAATACTTGGCGCGCGAACTTATCACCTACACGAGTGATGTGCAGACGAAGGCTTTTGACACGACAATTGACGTGGAGGACCTGATGCAGGAGGCCGAGGGTAAGTTGTTTGCCATATCGCAACAGAACCTGAAGAAGGACTATACGCAGATCAACCCCGTCATTGAGGAGGCATACAAGCAACTTAAGATTGCGGCATCGCGCGACTCGGGTCTCAGCGGCTTGTCTACCGGATTCTACGATCTGGATAAGTATACTTCGGGATGGCAGAATTCGGACCTCGTGATCATTGCGGCACGTCCGGCGATGGGTAAGACGGCGTTCGTGCTATCGATGGCCAAGAATATTGCGGTAAACAACCGCGAACCGGTGGCGTTGTTCTCGCTTGAGATGAGTAATGTGCAGCTGGTGAACCGTCTGATTACGAACGTGTGCGAGATTTCGGGTGAGAAGATCAAGAGCGGTCAGTTGGCACCCTACGAGTGGGGACAGCTCGACAGCAACATCAATGCGCTCTTTGACGCGCCGCTCTATGTGGATGATACGCCCTCGCTGTCGGTGTTTGAACTGCGTACCAAGGCACGCCGTCTCGTGCGTGAGCATGGCGTGAAGCTCATCATCATTGACTACTTGCAGCTGATGAATGCTTCGGGTGCTTCGTTCGGTAGCCGTCAGGAGGAGGTTAGTACTATCTCGCGCTCACTCAAGGGATTGGCGAAGGAGTTGAATATCCCCATCATCGCGCTGAGTCAGCTCAACCGTGGTGTGGAGAGCCGTGAGGGTATCGACGGTAAGCGTCCGCAGCTTAGCGACCTGCGTGAGTCGGGTGCCATCGAGCAGGATGCCGATATCGTGTGCTTTATCCATCGCCCTGAGTACTATAAGATATTCCAGGACGAGAAGGGTGAGGATCTGCGCGGATTGGCTGAAATCATTATCGCCAAGCATCGTAATGGTGCGGTGGGCGACGTACGCTTGCGTTTCGTGGGACAGTTTGCCCGATTCCAGAATATTCAGGACGATAGCTTGGCTCCGTTGCCCGACCATGCCGTGCTGGGATCGAAAATGAACAAACGCAATACACCGCAAGCGAACGATGAATATATAGGCATGCCGCCTGTGCCACCACCCATGAATAATCCGTTCCCAATGGGAGGCGTGTCTTCGGATGTGCCCTTCTGATTGGTATTCGTGAAAGATTCAGTTCTTAATATTATGAACAATATCATTAGTGCATCAATTTTATTGTGATACTAATGATGTCGAGTTAATAATTATGTATATCCGATTTTGAAGGGTTCATTACATGTAAATTTAAATATAAATTATTTCCTATGAAATAGTTTAATTTCAAATTATTCAGCTAATTTTGCTAAATATATTATTGTTACATATACATTAGTAGTGACAAAATTCATATCTTAATAAGACGATAATATTATGATTAGGATGATTTTAGCGTTTTTTCGCGCGTTTGTGTTCGTACCCTTGGTTCCTATGTTTGTACTCGTTATGGTGTGTTGCACCCCTGATGAGGGGTTGGGTAGTGCTGGAAGTGAGGATGATGTCTTTTGTGTAGCCGAAGCTATTGATTTAGGCTTGTCCGTTAAATGGGCCAGTTGTAATGTGGGGGCTTCTTTGCCGAGTGATTATGGATTTTATTATGCTTGGGGAGAGACCACTCCCAAGAACGGGGCGTATAAGTATTATGATAGCCGAAAAAAGAAATACAAATATATTGGTTCTAATATCGGCGGAACTAAGTATGATGTTGCCCGTGTCCGTTGGGGTGGTACTTGGCGTATGCCAACCCTAGATGAGATTAATGAACTATGTAATAAATGCTCTTGGCAATGGACTGAGGTTAATGGAGTGAATGGGCAAAAGGTGACAGGACCTAACGGAAACTCTATATTTCTCCCTGCGGCAGGCTATATTGATGGTGAAGATGTCTATTATCGTGGCTGGCAAGGCGACTATTGGTCTGCAACATGGCATTCGGATGGTCTGGCTTGCGATCTCCTCTTTGACGATGACGATGGAGGTGATGACTTTTGTGATGGTAGAGGCCTTGGCTTCAGTGTTCGTCCCGTTACAGAATGAAATCAAAGCATATATTCAACTGATTTGTTGATTGAGCTTGCTTCGGCTCTCACTAAACTCGCGTTAGTAGTATAGAGATTAGGAGAAAATATTGTCATCCTCAGCGAGGTGAACCTTTTGTGATGCACGAAAGATTTGAAGACGAGGATTCTACGTTAGGGCTTTGCTATGGGGTATTATGAGATGCTTGATTTCGTTCAGTATGATGAGAAAGGTTGCGACACGTTATATACTGGGATAAGGTTTTTATGTCATCGTTAAATCAGTGACGCAGTTATATGTGTTTCCGCTATAGAAACCCTGCAAGTTTTCGGAGAATAGGCGAAGGCGTACTCTGAAGGCTTGCAGGGTTTCTTACTATACATAATATAGCGCATGTAATGTTTCTTTTTTTTCTAAAATTTGGCATTTCCCTCAATTTCCACTATCTTTGCAAGATAATTCATTTTGAGAAGAAAATTAAAAAAAATTAAGCAATATGAATATTTCTTACAATTGGCTGAAAGAGTACGTCGATTGCAACCTTACCCCTGATGAGATGGCCGCTGCGCTCACCTCAATAGGCTTGGAGACAGGCAGTGTGGAGGAGGTGCAGACCATTAAGGGCGGACTCGAAGGTATCGTTATTGGCGAGGTGCTCACTTGTGAGCCTCACCCCAACTCTGACCACATGCATGTGACCACTGTAAACCTCGGTGAGGGTGATCCCGTGCAGATCGTGTGTGGCGCTGCTAACGTGGCTGCCGGCCAAAAGGTGGTGGTAGCAACACTCGGTACCAAACTCTACGATGGTGATGAGTGCTTCACCATCAAGAAGTCGAAGTTGCGTGGTGTGGAGTCGAACGGTATGATCTGTGCAGAAGACGAGATCGGTATCGGTACCAGCCACGATGGCATCATTGTGCTCCCTGCCGATGCAGTGCCCGGTACACTTGCCAAGGATTACTATAACATCAAGAGCGACTATGTGCTCGAGGTGGACATTACACCTAACCGTGCTGACGCCTGCTCACACTATGGTGTGGCTCGCGATCTCTATGCTTACCTCACACAGAATGGTTATGAGACTTCGCTCCGTCGCCCCTCTGATGAAGCCTTTGCGGTAGACAACAATGAACTCCCCATCGCCATCGAGGTGAAGGATGCAACACTTTGCCCTCGTTATGCCGGCGTTAGCATCAAGGGCGTTACTGTGAAGGAGAGCCCCGAGTGGTTGAAGGATAAGCTCAACACCATCGGTTTGCGTCCCATCAATAACATTGTCGACATTACCAACTATATCCTCCACGCTTACGGTCAGCCCCTCCACTGCTTCGATGCAGACAAGGTAAAGGGCGGTCGCGTAGTGGTGCGCACTCTTGCTGAGGGCACTCCCTTCGTGGCACTCGATGGCGTAGAACGCAAGCTCTCGCAGAACGATCTCATGATCTGCAATGCCGAGGAGCCTATGTGCCTGGCTGGTGTGTTTGGCGGTTTGGAGTCGGGCACTACCGAGGAGACTAAGAATGTATTCATCGAGAGCGCATACTTTAACCCTACATCGATCCGTAAGAGTGCTCGTCGCCATGGCTTGAACACCGATTCTTCGTTCCGTTTCGAGCGTGGTATTGATCCCAATATCACAATCTATGCTCTGAAGCAGGCTGCTATCCTCATCAAGGAGTTGGCTGGTGGTACCGTATCAATGGAGGTTTGTGATATTTATCCTAACCCCATCGCCGATTTTAAGGTGGACCTCAAGTACGGTTATGTGAACTCTCTCATCGGTAAGGAGATTCCTGCCGAGACCGTGAAGAGCATCGTTACCAGCCTTGAGATGAAGATTGAAGAAGAGACTACCGAGGGTATCACTCTCAGTATTCCTCCCTATCGTGTAGATGTGCAGCGCCCCTGCGACGTGGTAGAGGATATCCTCCGTATCTATGGTTACAACAATGTGGAGATTCCCTTGGCGCTGAAGTCGAGTCTCACTACCAAGAATAAGGAGGACCGCTCACACCGCCTCCAGCAGCTCGTAGCTGAGCAGCTCGTAGGTTGCGGCTTCAATGAGATACTCAACAATTCGCTCACCAAAGCTGCCTACTATGATGGCAACGAGACCTACCGTCCTGAGAACTTGGTGAACCTTATGAACCCCTTGAGCAACGACCTCAATGTGATGCGTCAGACGCTCCTCTTCGGTGGTCTCGAGAGCATCGCTCACAATGCCAACCGTAAGAGTGCTGATCTGCGATTCTTTGAGTATGGAAGCTGCTACTATTATAATCAGGAGAAAAAGGATGCCGAGAAGGTGCTTGCTTGCTACAGCGAGGATTATCACCTTGGACTCTGGCTCACAGGTAAGCGCGTGAGTGGTTCATGGGCACATGCCGATGAGGAGTCTTCGGTATATGAGCTCAAGGCTTATGTAGAGAACATCTTCGCACGCCTCGGTCTCAATATGCGTAGTGTTGTTGTGGGCAACCTCACCGATGGCATCTACTCTGCTGCACTCAGCTACCATACCCGTGGTGGCAAGTTGTTGGCTACAGTGGGCATCGTGAGCAAGAAAATCACCAAGGCATTCGATATCGACAATGAAGTATACTATGCCGACATCAACTGGAAGAATGTGCTACAGGCTATCAAGTCGGTGAAGGTGAGCTACACCGAACTCTCAAAGTTCCCCTCGGTGAAGCGCGACCTCGCCCTCTTGCTCGACAAGAGTGTGCAGTTTGCCGATATCGAGCGCATCGCTTATGAGTGTGAGCGCAAGTTGCTCAAGGCTGTCGAACTGTTCGACGTGTACGAAGGAAAGAACCTCGAGCCGGGCAAGAAGAGCTATGCTATCAGCTTCATCCTGCAGGACGAGGAGAAGACCCTCAACGACAAGCAGATTGACAAGATCATGAGCAAGCTCATCGCCTCATACGAGAAGCAGCTCGGCGCTAAGTTGAGATAAGGGAAGGCCTCTAACTCCCCTTCAGGGGGGAGAACTCATGCATCGCGGCTTTAATGGCCATTAATGGTCTTTAATAGCCCTTAATAAGTAACAATAATCACTAAAATAAAAAAACAAAATGGGAAGAGCGTTTGAATTTCGCAAAGCGAGAAAAATGAAGAGATGGGGCAACATGGCCCGTACATTTACACGTATCGGTAAGCAGATTGCCATTGCTGTAAAGGCTGGTGGTCCCGACCCCGACAACAATTCAGCACTCCGTGCTATCATCGCCACTGCGCGTCATGAGAACATGCCGAAGGACAACATCGAACGTGCTATCAAGAACGCATGCGGTAAGGATCAGAAGGACTATAAGGAGATGAACTACGAGGGTTATGGCCCCCACGGTATCGCTATCTACGTAGAGACTCTGACCGATAACACCACACGTACCGTAGCTAACGTACGTAGCGTATTCACCAAGTTTGGTGGTACTCTCGGTACATCAGGTTCACTCGACTTCATCTTCACTCATAAGTCAACCTTCACCTTCGCCAAGAAGGATGATGTGGATATGGACGAGTTGATTCTCGAACTTATCGACTTCGGTGTAGAGGATGAGTACGATGAGGAGGAGAAGGAAGAGGGTGGCTCTGAAATCACCATCTACGGTGACCCCAAGTCATTCTCACAGATCCAGAAGCACCTCGAGGAGTGCGGCTTCGAAGTACGCAGCGCCGAGTTTACCCGTATCCCCAACGACTTGAAGGACGTTACTGAAGAGCAGCGTGCTACCATCGACAAGATTGTTGAGCGTCTTGAGGAGGATGAGGACGTACAGAACGTATACACCAACATGAAGCCCGAGGAGTAATCTCCGAAGTCTTTTTGTATACGATATTCCATAGGGAGGTGACGATGGTCGCTTCCCTATATTTTTTATGTGTGGCGCACTTGTTCGCGGTGTTGAAGAAAAAGTGTTTTGTAATTTGATAATCGCATATTTTGTGTAACTTTGCAGAAGTTCGTATGCGGACTTAGTTTGTAGGAGTATAACAATAGTCAAATAGGTAATATGAAAAAGATTGCAATCATTGGCGCAGGAAATATGGGTGGCGCAATTGCTCGCGGATTGATTCAGGCGGGTGCTTGTGTGCCCGAGGAGATTGTGTGTACGGCAAAAAGTGATGCCACACTGAACAGGATGAAGGAATGGAATGCACGCATCGGTGTGACCAAAGATAACGGCGAGGCTGTGCGCGGTGCCGATTTGGTGGTGCTGGCAGTGAAGCCTTGGTTCATCAGAGAGGTGGCAGAGGAGATCCGTTCGAGTCTTGACCTTAGCCGACAGATTGTAGCTTCGGTGGCTGCAGGCATTACATTGGACGACCTTGCGCATTTTCTCGTTGAGGACTCGGATTCGTCCCATGAGCCTGTCGTTTTCCGCGTGGTGCCCAACACGGCTGTGGAGGTGCTCAGTGGAGTAACCTTCATCGCTCAGAAGGGTGCTTCGGACGAACAGGTGGCCTTTGTGTCGCAGCTGTTTGAAGCATTGGGCTTTGCTATGGTAGTGGAGGAGAAACTGATACCTGCAGGCACCTCGCTGGCATCGTGTGGTATAGCCTTTGCTATGCGTTATATCCGCGCAGCGATGGAGGGTGGTGTTGAGTTGGGATTCCGTCCTGCTGAGGCTGCACGCATTGTAGAACACACGGTGAAGGGGGCTGCTGCATTGTTGCTTAGTAATGGCGCCCATCCCGAAGCGGAGATTGATAAGGTGACAACTGCCGGTGGCATTACCATCAAGGGACTTAATGCAATGGAGAAGGCTGGCTTTACCGCAGCCGTGATTGATGGTTTGAAGGCGAGCATGTAAGGATATGGAAACGAAACGTATTGCCGTAAAGATCGGAAGTAACGTGCTGACACGGGCGGATGGTACGCTTGATGTCACACGAATGTCGGCAATCACCGATCAGGTGGCCGAGTTGCACAAGAGGGGTATGCAGGTGATATTGATATCATCTGGTGCCGTTGCTTCGGGACGTAGCGAAATAGCTCCAAGTCACTTGCTTGATGAGGTGTCGTCGCGTCAGCTGTATTCGGCTATCGGGCAGGCCAAACTGATGGGTAAGTACTATACTCTGTTCCGTGAGCATGGCATCATATGCGGACAGGTGCTGACGACTAAGGAAGGACTCGACAAAACTGACCACTATCTCAATCAGCAGCGTTGCATGGAGGTGATGTTGGGTGAGCAGGTGATACCTATCGTCAATGAGAACGATACATTGTCGATAACCGAACTGATGTTTACCGATAATGATGAGCTGTCGGGCTTGATGGCCGAGATGATGCGTGTAGACTTGCTCGTAATACTCAGCAATATTGATGGTATATACAATGGAAATCCTTCCGATTCTGCAAGCACCGTAATACGCCGTGTAACTGCTGCGACCGATTGCATGGAACAATATATACAGTCGGAGAAGTCGTCGCTTGGCCGGGGAGGTATGCTCACAAAATGCAGGATTGCCCGTCAGGTGGCGTCGCAGGGGATCCCTGTGATTGTAGCCAATGGTAAGAGCGAGGATATATTGCTGCGCCTGATCGATTGTCCGGAGGAGACTGTATGTACGCGATTTGAACCTGCAATAAAGAAATGATATGCATACGCAAGACCTTATATTGAGGGCACATCATGCTGCGGCAGATTTGGCCATGCTTTCAGATGATGTCATCAATGCTGTACTTGCCAGTACGGCAGCGGCACTGCGTGCCAATTATGTAAAAATCCTTGATGCGAACCAATGCGACTTGAATCGCATGGATCCGAAGAACCCCAAATATGACCGACTGCTGTTGACCCGGGAGCGTATCGAGGCGATAGCTGATGATATGGAACATGTGGCTACGCTGTCTACACCGTTGGGTAGGGTATACAGCTCCAACCAACGTCCCAATGGCATGACGATCAGTAAGGTCAGTGTTCCCTTCGGCGTCGTGGGGGTGATCTATGAGGCGCGCCCCAATGTGACGGCTGATGTGTTTGCCTTGTGTCTGAAGAGCGGCAATGTGTGTGTGCTTAAGGGTGGTTCGGATGCCGAGTGTACCAATCGCTGCATCGTGCAGGTGATACACGACGTGCTGATGGCTCAAGGTATCGATACTGCGATATGTACGTTGTTGCCTGCACATCGCGAGGCAACGGCTTGTTTGCTTGGCGCAGTGGGTATGGTCGATCTTATCATACCGCGCGGAAGCAGTGCACTCATCAATTACGTGCGTGAGAATGCCAAGGTGCCTGTCATAGAAACGGGAGCGGGAATTTGTCATACTTATTTCGATGTGGCTGGAGATCTGGCCAAAGGCAGGGCTATCATCGACAATGCCAAGACACGTAGGGTGAGCGTATGCAATGCTCTCGATTGTCTCATTGTGCATCGGGATCGTGTGTCCGATCTGCCCGCGTTATGTGCTCCGTTGGGAGAGAAGAATGTCATTGTCTATGCTGATAGCGAGGCCTACGCTATGCTTATGGGGCACTATCCTTGTCATCTGTTGCAGCTGGCTACGGATGAACATTATGGAACGGAATTTCTCGATTATAAGATGAGCATACGTACGGTAGATGATGTGGACGCTGCATTGGCGCATATTGCCCGCTATAGTTCGCACCATAGCGAATGTATCATCAGTGAGGATAAGCCCACCATACGACGTTTCCAGCAAGTGGTAGATGCTGCTTGTGTGTATGCTAATGTATCTACGGCGTTTACCGACGGAGCGCAGTTTGGACTTGGTGCCGAGATCGGTATATCAACTCAGAAACTGCATGCGCGGGGACCTATGGCGCTTGAGGAACTCACGACCTATAAATATATAATAGAGGGTGACGGACAGGTGAGAGTGTAATGAATAGTTGTGCGAGAAATGAAGATCCTTTGGCTTGACCTCAATTGCTCCTATGCCCATAGTTCGCTGGCATTGCCCGCTTTGCATGCCCAGGTGATGCATCGCACGGATGTGGAGTGGACTGTAGTGCGTACTACGCCGAGCGAACCGGTAGGAGTGGTGGTAGATGCTATCCATACTCATCGTCCCGATGTACTGGCAGCTACGGCGTGGCTCTTCACGCATGAGCATCTGCTTCATGTCGTGAGTAGAGTGAAGGCGCTTATGCCTCATGTGAAGGTTATATTGGGTGGCCCCGAGTTTTTGGGCGATAACGAGCAATACATGTTATGCCATCCTGAGGTCGACTGCGTGTTACGTGGCGAGGGAGAGGTGAGTTTTGCCCAATGGCTTGAGGTGTGGAATAAACCGGCAGAGTGGGGGAGCATTCCGGGTGTTTGCTTTGTGGAGAAAGGTGACGATGAGTCTGCTGCTTGCAATAAGCATGAAACCTATCATGATGGTGGTATGGCACGGGTGGCTGATTTTGCCTCGTTGCATGCACCCGAGGAGAGCCCATTGTTTACTTGGGACAAACCTTTTGTGCAGTTGGAAACTACGCGAGGATGTTTCAATACTTGCGCTTTTTGTGTAAGCGGTATGGGCGACCCTATCCGTATGTTGGCGATAGATGAGATACGGTGTCGGCTTCAAAATATTCGTGAAAGAGGTATACGCGATGTGCGTGTCCTTGATCGTACGTTCAATTATCATGCGAAGCGTGCCATTGAACTGCTTCATCTGTTTTCTGAGTTTCACCCTTGCATGCGTTTCCATTTGGAGATACATCCCGCCTTGTTGCCACAGAGTGTGCGTGAGGTGCTGAAGTCCATGCCTCACGGATTGCTGCATCTTGAGGCTGGCATTCAAAGTTTGCGACAGGAGGTGCTTGATGGTAGTTTGCGCAAAGGAACGTTGGAGCAATCGCTCGATGGATTGCGTTATCTTTGTTCGCTGCAGAATCTTGTGACGCATGCAGATCTTATAGCCGGACTTCCTCGTTATACCTTGGCTCAGATCTACGAAGATATTCATACCTTAGCCGAATATCGTGCAGGCGAGATACAACTTGAGTCGTTGAAACTGTTGCCTGGTACTCTCATGCGTCGCGATGCCGTTACGCTGGGTATACGTTACTCGCCGCTTCCTCCTTATGAGGTGCTGGCGACTGATGTCATCAGCAGCACAGAACTGCAGGAGGCACGCCGTTTGTCACGCTTGCTCGATGCCTATTACAATACTCCGGCATGGCAATTGCTTACGCGGAGTCTGATCTTGGATGAGGAGGATTTCTTGCATCGGTTCCTTGCTTATCTTACCCGGCATAACTATATAGAACAACCTATGAGTCTTGAACGTCGTGGCGAACTGCTCTATCTCTTCTGTTGTGAACATTATCCGCATCGAGTTACCGATGCTGCAGTTGCATGGATAGAAGCGGGCATGTCGCTCAAGAAACGTCCGGCCGAGGGTGTGCGCACCAAGCATGTGCAACCCGTTGAGGGGTGGAGTGTCGTCTATGGTGAGTATAACGAACACTTGCGTCTATGCTATCTGCCTGTTGGGGATGAGGGAGCTGGCTATTGGTTTGGTTATGACACTACCGTGCAGTGCCCCACACCAGTCTTTAAGGCGTATCTTTAATGTGCACCAATATCCTTTACACCTTTCTTCTGAGATGGGCACGCTTGGATGATAGTGTTAGGCGCAAGCGGAAGAATATCTCCCAACATGGATAGAGTAACTCCATCAGGGGAAGTGACAGGAGGTAGCGACGCTCACCGAGATCGCGCGATGTACGGTACAGTACGAAGGTTCGACTTCCGAACCCTATAATCCAAATGATAGCTATGACAGCGAGGCTTATCCATCGATGCAACATGATGCTGAGCACGATACCGCCTATGGCTGTGATATGCAACAGAAGAATGCTGGGAATATCGAGAACAAACAGATGGGATATCATGCGGCGCATCTTGCCTCGTATGAAGAGACGACTCAACTTATCGGCCTGCCAGGTATACCCATTGGCAGAGGTGCAACGTACTACAGATTGCGGACTGACATCAGCTGTGATGCGGTTTGATGGTACGTGTTCGCTGATGAAGAGATCATCTTCACCACGCTCAAGGTCGAGATGTCGGCTATATCCCTTGTTGGCAAAGAATATCTCGCGGCGATATGCCAGATTACGTCCGATACCCATATAACCTCGTTTGTTTAGTGTGAGGCCCAATAGACGTAGCTGTTGTATCAAGGTATCGAATATATAACATCGGTTGGCAAAGCCAGGTTTGCGCTCGTAGTTGCTGTATCCAAGCACCACGTCGGTTTCGTCAGTGAAATGGCGTGCCATTTGTGCCAACCACTGATTGCTGGTGGGGTAGCAGTCGGGTTCTGTAAATACGAGCCATTCCTTCTTGGCTGCTTTGATGCCAAGCATTAGCGCTAATTTCTTGTGACTGATGTAGCGTATGCTGTCCGAAGTGAAGGTGCTGTATAAATGAGGATATTTGTTTGCGAGGCGTTGCAGCAGATCCTTGGTTTCGTCTCCCGAATTGTCGTCTACAACGATTACCTCAAAGTCTGGATAGTCCTGTTCGAGGATGAGCGGTAGGTGCCTGGCCAGTAATTCTTCGCAGTCGGCTGTGGCTATTACAACCGATATGCCCGGCTGCTTGTTTGTATTTGCAATTTTGTCTTTGCTCTCTGCTACATTGCGGCGGTGCAGAGCGTTATATACGATAAATGTGTATAGCAATTGGATAGTTGCCAGCACCCCGACAACTATCCATATGATCTGTTCTGTCGTTTCTATATTCATCATTTCCTGGTTGTCAAACTCTGTTGTCTTTTACAACTCCTCGCTCAAGTAACCCTTGGGCAATTCGCGGCAGTTGTATTGCGAAGCCATAATCTCGCCATAGGCTCCGGCCGAGCGAATAGCTATGAAGTCGCCACGATGCGTGGTGTTAAGGTCTACGGCCTTGCCAAATACGTCGGAACTCTCGCATACGGGACCTACTACGTCGTAGGTGAGTTCCGGCTCGTATGACGAAATGTTCTCTATACGATGATAGGCCTGGTACAGTGCAGGGCGGATCAGATCGGTCATACCGGCGTCAACAATGGCAAAGCGCTTGCAAGTACCTTCCTTAATATAGAGCACGCGTGTGATAAGGCTGCCACACTGCGCTACGATACTACGGCCCAACTCGAAATGGAGTGTCTGTCCGGGACGTAAGTGGAGGTGTTTGCGGAATACTTCAAAATACTCGTGGAAGGCGGGGATGTACTTGTGATTGGGGTGACCGTAGTCTACTCCCAGGCCGCCACCAACGTTGATGCTGAGGATAGGATATTTGCGGCGTTCGAAGAGTTCTGTGAGTTCATTTACGCGGTTGCAGAGGGCAACGAAGTCAATCATGTCGAGTATCTGCGAACCGATGTGGAAATGGATACCTATAAACTCGATGTGGGGTAGGGCGATAGCCTGTTCGATGACTCCCTCAATCTGTTCGAGGTTAATGCCAAACTTGTTCTCAGCCAGTCCTGTGGTGATGTTGCTGTGGGTGTGGGCACCTACGTTGGGGTTGATGCGCAAGGCGATGCGTGCCACCTTGCCCTTTTGGGATGCCAGTTCGTTGATGATGAGCAGTTCGGCCTCAGACTCCACATTGAAACAGTGGATGCCGTAGTCGAGAGCAAGGTTGATTTCACGGTCGCTCTTGCCCACACCGGCATATACTACCTTGTGTGCGGGGAAGCCGGCCTCAATGGCAGCACGTACTTCACCACCGCTCACGCAGTCGGCACCAAAGCCTGCAGCGCTGATGATGCGTAGCACCTTGGGATTGGCATTGGCCTTGATGGCATAGTGTACCTCATATTCGGGATTGCGGCGTAAATCTTCGCGAATGGTGTCAAGTGTTTCGCGCAATACCTTGGTGTCGTAATAGTAAAAGGGCGTATCAATATCCTTGAAACGCTCTATGGGGAAGGTTCCTTTGATCATGTCAGACCCCCTCTGCCCTTTGGGCATCTCCCCCTCTATGGGGAGAACCTCCGGACAGTTAAGCCTGAGGGGAAGGCTTTCTTAAAGACCCCCTCTGCCCTTTGGGCATCTCCCCTCTATGGGAGAACCCCGGACAGTCTGGAGTAAATGTTTTTAGTTTTATTATGCTTGTTAAGTATTGTAAACACCCCGAAGGTGCTCCCCATAGAGGGGGAGCTGTCCGTAGGACTGAGGGGGTCTTTACTTAAATAGTTTGTCCTGCAAAGCCTGCAATGCACGCTTTTTGTCACTCTCCTTGATGAGGAACGAGATGTTGTAGTTGCTACCGCCGAACGAGATCATGCGTACAGGGATATCGCGCATGGCATCCATGGCACGTGCCTCGAAACCGATGTTCTCCCAGTCCATGTCGCCCACAACGCAGATGATGCACATGTTGTGGTCGATGGTGACGGTACCATACTTCTTCAGGTCGTGCACGATCTCATTGAGGTGTTTGGTGTTGTCGATACTCATTGATACACCTACCTCCGAGGTGCAGATCATATCAATTGATGTCTGGTAACTCTCGAAGATCTCAAATACCTTGCGCAAGAAACCATGGGCGAGCAGCATGCGGCTCGACTTGATCTTGATGGCGGTGATATTCTCTTTAGCTGCAACAGCCTTGATGGCGCCAGGGTCGGCATCGTTGTTGATGATGGTGCCGGGTGCCTGAGGCTCCATGGTGTTGAGGAGCTTTACGGGGATGTTGGCAAACTTTGCGGGCTGCACGCAGGTGGGGTGGAGAATCTTGGCTCCGAAATAACCGAGCTCAGCAGCCTCCTCAAAGTGAAGGTGGCGCACAGCTGTGGTACCTTCTACGATGCGGGGGTCGTTGTTATGCATACCGTCGATATCTGTCCAGATCTGAATTTCGCTTGCACCGATGGCTGCACCGATGAGCGATGCGGTATAGTCGCTACCACCGCGCTGGAGGTTGTCAATCTCACCATTGATGTTGCGGCAGATGAAACCTTGGGTGATGTAGATTTGAGCCTTGGGACTGTTGGCTAACACGTCGGTAATCTTCTCCTTGATATAGGCGGCATCGGGCTCACCGTTCTTGTCGGTACGCATATAGTCGAGCGCAGCGATGAGATGTGCACTGATACCCTGCTCCTTGAGGTAGTTGGTCACCATATTGGTGGAGATGATTTCTCCCTGTGCCAGGATGATGCGCTCCTCGATGGAGGTAAAGAGTTGCTTGGTGAACGAACGCAGATAGTTGAATACGTCCTTCACTAAAGTAGCTGTCTGTTGCTTGAAATCCTCGGTATCGTAGAGTTCGTTGATATGCTTTTTATAAAGGTTTTCGAGTTTATTGATTACCTCATTGGCTCCTTCCGGATTGTTATTGGCAAGGTACCCGCAAATTTCCACCAATGAGTTGGTAGTACCCGACATGGCCGAGAGTACTACTATCTTGTCTTCACCATCGTTGATGAGCGATGCTACGCCCTTCATACGTTGCGCAGAACCAACAGAGGTTCCGCCAAACTTCATTACTTTCATTCTTATATAGGGGTTATTGATTATTATCAGTATTCTCTTCTATCTCCGGTTCTTTTTGTTCCACCACTCTGTGACTTTCGCAACGGAATACCTTGCCGGGGAACTCTTCGAGCAGTTGCATGTTATGCGTGGTCATGATGACCGTAGATTCTTTCTCGCTAATGGCACGCAGGAGTTCTACAATCTGACGTCCTGTTTCGGGGTCAAGGTTTCCTGTAGGCTCGTCGGCAAGGATGATGTCGGGCTTGTTGAGTATGGCACGAGCGATGACGATTCGCTGCTGCTCGCCACCCGACAGTTCGTGAGGCATCTTATAGCCTTTGGTGCTCATACCCACCTGCTCAAGAACCTCTTCAATGCGGAACTGGCGGCTGCGCTTGTCGCTCATGCCTGTTGCTTTGAGCACAAAGTCGAGGTTGTCATACACGTTACGGTCGATGAGCAACTGGAAATCCTGAAATACGATTCCGATGCGCTTGCGCAGAGCCGGAATCTGTTTGCGGCGGATATGAGCCATGTCATACCCCAGAACTCTGGCTTCGCCACTGTGTATGTCAAGTTCACCATACATAGTCTTCAGCAAACTTGACTTACCCGAACCTACTTTGCCTATGAGGTATACGAACTCCTTCTCTTGAATCTGCAGGTTTACATCTTCAAGTACGATATTCTCCTGTTGTCGGATTTCTACGTTTTGATAGATTATTTGTGACACGTGTCGTTAAGTTTTCAATTTTTAGTAATGATAACTTTCTTAACGGTATAGCTTCCATCGGCGTGGAGTGTACGTACGATGTTGATTCCTAATTGTGGAGTATCGTGGCTTACACCGTTGAGAGTGTAATAGGTAGTCTTTACAATTGTAGCCTCAGTGGTGACGGGTTTGATGTCGCAAGCGTCATCGTAGAGCGTACTTACTTCGTCGGCTGAGAGTGCATAATTGTAGATGCATAAGTTGTCGATATCACCCTTGAACATGGCGTCGCTACGGAATTGGCTACGTCCAATGTAGTTAAAGATAGGACTGAAATCTGATGGGCGGATTGTGATGTCGCCGGTAGCTGCTTTCTGTTCGCCATCGACATACGCTACGATGCTGTCGTTACCAATGGTGATTGTGATATGCTTCCAACTATATGTGCCGAGTTTGACGATATCCATGGATTGCTCCTCGCCGCCGTTCTTGATGGCAAAGCGCATCTTGTTTCCACCGGCATTCGTGGTGAGGAACATGTATTGGTCTTCACCATTACCAAAGTCGAACATGCGTTGCCAACTGCCGCTACCTTTCCAACGTACCCAAAAGGCGATAGTCATCTCCTTACGGTTGGCGATCGTGGCGGGGAGTTGGAGATAATCGGCGCTGCCGTCAAGTGCAAGAGCCTTGTCCTTGATTTCTCCCTTCTTGGCGCTCAAATATGCAGGCTCGCCATAGTGTGCAGCGTGCAATTTATGACTGGTATAGTCTGCAATGTTATCTTCGAACTGATATGAAGCAATCAATGCGGGTTCATTAAGCATAGTCGCTACCACTGAGTCTGAAGATTCAGAGCGGTTCATAGCACGGTCGATGGCCTTTATCTTATATATATATTCACGATTTTCGGTCACGGTGTTGTCTATGAATGCAGTGTCAGCGATATTGCGTGCAATGGTGTTCCATTCATAAGGCATGCCTTGTGAAGCGTCGGCACGCAAGATGACATATCCAGTTACGTCAGCTTCGCCAACTGCGTTCCATGAAAGGTTGATGGTGGCACTTGTTGGGTTAGCGGTGAGTCCCTTAGGGGCGTCGGGAGCACTTTCTTCACATGTCGCATTGATGGGGAGCAAGCGCCATTGCTGACGGTCGTCACCTGTGAATGCATTCTGACGTATGACTGCGCCATCTGTCGTGCTTCCCCCTGATACTTCAAGGCACTTGCCTGAGTGACGGCTGAAGATGTAGTAGTAACCATCACCAGCATATTGGAAATACCATTGTTCATTGGCTCCCTTCCCTCCGGCATAGAGGATGATGCCGCCACCGTTCGAAGTCGACCAGTTGAGGATATCAAGCTGAGCGCTATTTTTGGCATTTGAGATAAAGAAGTAGCTGAAATCACCACCGATACGGCTCTCAACCGGTGCAATGTTCCATTGCTGATAAGTTTGCTTCTTATTTCCGCCCTGGCAAATCGTTGTTCCGTTTGCGGTGTTGCCATCGGAAGGCATCAATAGTTTGCGACTCTTTTTGTTCATGATGATGAACTTGCCTTCAGTGGGACCGAGGGGAACATCTTCGCCTGTATGGATTTCAAGTACGCGTTCTGCGTTGGTTTGTCCCTGCTGATATCCCGAACCACCGGGGAGGTCCATGATGTATTCATGCATGGGACCATGACCTTCGAAATAAGCCACTTTGTCTTGTGATACTACGCGATAAGAAGAATTGTTTGCCTGGCGCTCTGAAGTACCGCCAAAGAGCTGGATACGTCCGTCGGGCATGCGGTATACTGCAGCACCAGTCCAATGTGGACGATCCTCACCATAGGCCAGGCGCTCTCCGAAAGTGGCTTGACAGAACTGTCCGCGGGCACGTCCATCATATCCCCACCAAATACCGGTTTGCATACCATACTCGACGCCAACAATTGCCTCCATCACATTGTGCAACTCATCGGCAGTAGCATGATGGCCATTGGCGCGGACGGTTTCGAAGAACTTGGCATAGTTGTCAAATCCACCTGCAAGCTGGTGAGTGTTACCTTCATCAAGATAAGGACTCAGTCCGTTATACCACTTTAAGGCTTCGTCGCAGTTCAATGTGTTACCACCACTTACGCGGATGTCGTTGAAGAATTCGTCGGCTTGCATCAGTCGGCAAATCTCCTTGAAGTCGGCCATCGTTCCTTGATTCCAGTTTGTGAAATCAGCCTCGTTAAAAGGAGCGATAGAGACGACGTTGAATCCCTTGCTGCGGCAGTAGTTGACTGTGGCCTTGAACATACGTACCCATTCAGCAGGCTTGCCTACATAGTTTGCGCGATGTTCGGCTGCCTCCTTTTTCCATTGCTCGGTGTCATCGTCTCCTGCACACAACACCTCATGGTCGCAGTTCAGGGCAATGTCTTTAACTCCCGAGAGGGCTATGATGCGCAAGCGATTCTGCAAGGCTGACTTCTGTGAAGAGCTCAGCTCTCCGTTTTCATCTACCAGGTCGCTCGGCTGGAAAGACACGCGTCCTACTCCAAGGTATTCTTTTCCTATGTGGTTGGTGCCACGTATTACATTGTCTTCGCTGGGCCATGCGGTATCGAGTCCCCAAATAACAGGAGTCTTCACACCTTCAGCATTGGTGCTGAAAAGGATGGTGGCATCCGTCTTCTTATTGGCTTTAAGATGATCATTGGCTGATGCTGTAGTAACTACAGACTCTTGTGCTGTTGCGATGCATGTTGCACTTAATAGGGCAATTACGGAAAGTAGATGTTTCTTCATAGTTGTATTGTTTTCTTATGTTTTTGCATTATAGGCCACGAAGTTAGGTGTTTTTTTGCAAATATCATAGTTTTTCTTGCTTTTATATAAATAAACTATATGCGATGAATTCAAATGATTTATAAGGTTCCTTTCGTCGCTGCACAATTTGGGCAGATGCCAGTGATGATATAGTTCACTTGGTCCACCTGATATCCTTCGGGGAGCACGATGGATGGTATTCTTAGTTCGGTGAGGCAGATGGTGCGCTGGCAATGCACACAACGGAAATGTGGGTGACGGTCGTCGTGGGTATTATGGTAGTGTGAACGGCAAAACTCATAACGTGTTGATCCGCTGCCATCGTTGATGGAATGGATCAGATGCTGTTGCTCAAAGAGTGTCAGCGTTCGGAATATGGTAGAGCGGTCGGCTTCAATCAATTTTTCCTCTATTTGGCGAAGGGTGAGTGCCTCGCTCGAGCCGATAAGGCATTGCAACACAAGCAAGCGCATAGCCGTAGGCTTTACTCCGCGTTCTTGAAGCGTCTCAATGAGAGAGTGGTTCTTGTTTTCTTGCATGTTGAATATGGTTTTATCTATATTTGTTGTTAAGAGATAAAAACGCCGGCAAAAGTACATAAATCTGCTCATTCTAGCAAAAGGAAACTTCTGAAGTTACGTTAATCGCTGTTGTTGTAACTAAAAATTTTATTCTTTATAAATATTATGTATTAATTGATTTTATTTCGTATATTTGCCAGCTGATTACGAAAAACTCAATAAAACCTATTATAATATGGAAAAGAACATACAAGAATTGACCGAAAAGATGTTTCGGGATGGAGTAGAGAAGGGCAACGAAGAGGCTGCACGCATTGTAGCTGCTGCCAATGCCCAGGCTGCCGAGATTGTAGAGGCTGCACGCAAGGAGGCTGAGGCACTTGTTGCTGCTGCTCAGAAGTCGGCTGCTGAGTTGATGGAAAACACGAAGTCGGAGCTTCGCCTCTTTGCAGGCCAGGCAGTGAACGCGCTCAAGAGCGAGGTAGCTACATTGGTATCTGACAAGGTGGTGGGTAACGCTGTGAAGGAGCTTACCGCCGATAAGGAGGTGATGGGCAAGTTCGTAGTGACACTCGCCGAGAAGTGGGTGGCCGACGAGCCTATCGTAATCTCTGCTGCTGATGGCGAGACTCTCAAGAAGTACTTTGCTGCTAAGGCAAAGGATTTGCTCGACAAGGGTGTGACCATCGAAGAAGTTAACGGACAGAAGGCGCTCTTCACCATACAGCCTGCTGATGGCTCATACAAGGTGAACTTTGGCGAGGAGGAGTTTGTAAACTTCTTCCAGTCGTTCCTCCGTCCTGAGTTGGTAGAGATGTTGTTCTAAAAAGGGGACCCACCCCAACCCCTCCCTCTATGGAGGGGCTTTGCAGACATCGCGAAGCCTTCTCCCCTTAGAGGAGAGATGCCCGCAAGGGCAGTGGGGGGGATATAAATATTATGAAACAGAACTATTATTATCTCATTGCCGGACTGCCGGAGTTATCGCTCGATGATAGCAAGTTGGGAACCACTGTACGTGAGTTCCGTGAGCTGTACTATCCCGATTTGGCTGACGATGACCGCGCTTTGCTCGACCTCATCTATCTGAACTACGACAATGCCAACCTGCTCCTATTATTAAAGGATAAGGAGGCTGCTATTGCCGAGGGCGGACTCTATACGAGCGATGAGCTATTGGCTATCATCGAGGCTGCTCGTGCCGAGGAGGCTCCCGACCGCAACTATCCGCGCTATATGTTCGACTTCGTGCAGCAGATGGAGAGCGAGGAGAGCGCCGCTGAGGGCATCTTCCCTGAGGACCGCTTGG
>JAZRDT010000023.1:0-10651 GCA_045660385.1 Bacteroidaceae bacterium
CTGAGGTCGAGACCGTAGTACTCACCCATCACCTTGATCTCCTTGAGGGCCTTGATCTGCTCAGTTACCTCCTCGCGAAGACGGATGTTGGCGTCGGTCATAGGACCTGTGATGTTGCGCTTATCCTCCTCCTTAGCCTCGATCAAGCGGTCGATACCATAGAGGGCGAGACGACGATAGTCACCGATGATACGGCCGCGAGCATAGTTGTCGGGCAGACCGGTGATGAAGCCGAGTGAACGGAACAAACGGATTTCATCGGTATATGCATCGAACACACCGTCGTTGTGGGTCTTGCGGTAGTGGGTGAAGATATCCTTTACCTTCTCGTCTACCTCGAGACCATTCTCGTGGCAAGCCTTAGCTACTACGTTGATACCACCGAAGGGCTTGATTGAGCGCTTCAGGAGCTCGTCTGTCTGAAGACCTACGATGAGTTCGTTTTCCTGGTCGATATATCCGGCCTTGTGTGATGTGATGGTCGATACGGTCACGTTGTCAAGTGAACGTACACCGCCATTGTTACGCTCCTCCTCGAGAGCCTGTAAGCAGAGGTTCCAGAGGTTTGTAGTACGCACTGTGGGACCCTGCAAGAATGAGGCGTCACCAGTGTAAGGAGCAATGTTTGCACTAACGAAATCAGCTACGTTGATTTCCTTGTTCCAAAGTCCGTTGATGAAGTTTTGTTCCATTTCTAAAATCGTTTATTTATGGTTTTGCTAACTTTTATTAGTTGTCGCTTTTGTTTTGCGATGCAAAGGTAGTACATTTTCCCCGCATTCCCTATAATAATATATAGGTATTTGCGCTTCTAAATGGCTTTTTAACGTCTATGAGACCATTGATGGGGTCTATTTGCAATGACGGGGCGACAATTTGGTACTTTTCACATTTCCGAAAAGAAATTTGCTAATCATGTACGAGTATTTGAAAAATTACTATCTTTGTGCAGTGATATGAAATGGATACTATGAGCGAATATATTGTAATAGTTTTGTTACTTCTCGTGGCGGTGCTGGGTGTGGTACTGCTGTCCATGGTGATGAAGCTGGGGCAACGACGTCAGGCGCTGAGCGACGAGCAGTTGCGACAGATGTTGATGGAGCAGACCCGCGAACTGTCGATCCAACTGCAGATTGTGCGTGAGGAACTGTTGCGCACAACTCGCGAACAGATGGCCGAGAACCGCACGGAATTGAATAGTAGGGTAGAGGAGCTGCGTAAAGAGGTCGTGAGTAACCAAGCAGCACAGTTGCAGCAGATACTGGATACGCTGAATCGTAATCTGCTCACAACGAACGAATTGCAACGCGAGAAACTGGAGATGATGATTAGCCGTCAGGACCAACTGATAAAGTCGACCGAGAAGCGGCTCGACGACATGCGGCTAATGGTAGAGGAGAAGCTGCAGAAGACGTTGCACGAGCGCATCGGACAGTCGTTCGAACTGGTGCGTACGCAGCTCGAGAATGTACAACAAGGATTGGGCGAAATGAAGAACCTGGCGCAGGATGTGGGCGGACTGAAACGTGTGCTCACTAACGTGAAGACGCGCGGTACATTCGGTGAGGTGCAGCTGGCTGCCCTATTGGAGCAGATGCTGAGTCCCGAGCAGTATGACGCAAATGTAAAGACGAAGCAGAAGGGCACTGAATACGTGGAGTTTGCGGTGAAGCTGCCGGGCAAGGATGACGGACTCGAGTGTGTGTATCTACCCATCGACGCCAAGTTTCCGAAGGATGTGTATGAACAGTATCTGGATGCCTATGAAGCGGGCGATGTGAACCTTATAAACAGCACGTCGCACCAGTTGGAGCAGGTGGTGAAGAAGATGGCACGCGACATCCGCGAGAAGTATCTCGATCCGCCCTTTACGACCGATTTTGGCATCATGTTCCTGCCCTTCGAGAACATCTATGCGGAGGTTATCCGTCGCACTGCGTTGGTGGAACAGTTACAACGTGAGTTCCGCGTCATCGTGACCGGACCTACCACACTGGGCGCCATTCTCAATAGTTTGCAGATGGGATTCCGCACACTGGCCATCGAGAAACGCTCAAGTGAGGTGTGGACCGTGTTGGCTGCCGTGAAGACAGAGTTCGGCAAGTTTGGCGGTATGCTCGAGAAGGTGCAGAAAAACCTGGAGACGGCCGGATCTCAGCTTGACGAGGTGTTGGGCAAGCGCACACGTGCTATCGAACGAAAGCTGCGTCAGGTGCAGGAGTTGCCGGCCGATCGCTCGGCCGATATACTGGCACTCGATGCGTTGGCTGATGATAATAAGGATTAAAATTGACGAAAACGAAGACATTGACGAAGACGAAGACGAAAACTTTGAACAAGCCATCCGGATGGTACACTAAACACTTACACAACGTATGAAGAAACTATATAACTTACTCGTGCTGTGCTGCTTGCTGATGGCAAACGGCAACTTGATGGCACAAACGGTGAAGGACAAGATCGAGGAGCCGCAATATCCCGGCGGACGCAAGGAGTTGCTTAAGTATATGGAAGAGCACATGGTGCACCCAGCCGACATGCGTGCATTGGGCCTCGAGGGCGAGGTGGTGGTGGAGTTCTTTGTGGAACGCAGCGGAGTAATATCGGGCGTGAATGTGGTGAAGAGTCTGACCAAGTCCTTCGACGACGAAGCTATCCGCCTGACCCGTGGTATGCCGCGCTGGATTCCCGGCAAGAAGAATGGTGTGCCTGTACGTTACCGCATGACCATGCCCATCAACTTCAAGGTGAAGCGACATTTTGGCAAACATATAGACCAATCGAAATAACAACCCCTAAAAAACAAGAACCGATATGAAAAAGACTTTTGCAACACTCGGCATCCTCAGCTGTCTGCTGATCGGTTGTCAATGCAAGCAACAAGAGGCTGCTGCTCAGCAGGACGAGAACCCCGTAATCACCACCATCATGGCGCGTCGCAGTATCCGCAAGTATAAACCGCAGGCTGTTGAACGTGAGAAGATGGATGTAATCCTCAAGTGTGGTATCAATGCACCCAACGGACAAAACAAGCAGTCGTGGGAGGTGCGCGTGGTGGATAATCCCACATTCATGGCAGAGATCAAGGAGGCTATGGCTAAGGGTCATCCTGACATGAATCCCGAGATGGTAAAGGGCTGCTTACGTGATGCCCCCACAATGGTGTTCATCGCCCGCGACAAATCGTACGATTTTTCAGCCTACGATTGCGGTTTGCTGGCCGAGAATATGATGCTCTCAGCGTGGTCAATGGGTGTAGGCTCTATCTGTCTCGGAAGCCCCGTACGTTTCCTTACCGACAACGATGCTTGTCTGCCCATCCTCGAGAAGCTGGGCTTCAGTGAAGGCTACGAACTGGCTCTCTGCGTGGGCTTCGGCTATGCCGACGAAGCACCCGCTGCCAAACCCCGCGACTGGGGCAAGGTGAAATACGTGGATTGATGGAGTGGGGTAGGATGTCCTCACATTCGCCGCAAGACTTTTGGGGAGCCGGCAACTGGTGCCGACTCCCTTTTTGTTTGCTCTTAGCTGCTTGTTGTAACGTGTTTTGGTGGCTACGGTGATAATTTTCAAGAAAAGTTTCTTCAATTAAACTTTATTGTGTAATTTTGCAGATAATTATACAAACATATCATCTCAAATAGTAATAATGAGTACAAATAGACCTTTTATGGTATTCTCAGGCACAAAGTCGAGATACCTTGCAGAGCAGATCTGTGAAGAGTTGGGTTGCAAATTGGGTAATATGATCATCACCCACTTTGCCGATGGTGAGTTTGCTGTTTCGTACGAAGAGTCAGTACGTGGTAAGGACGTTTTCTTGGTGCAGTCAACCTTCCCCAATTCAGACAACCTCATGGAACTCCTCCTTATGATTGATGCTGCAAAGCGTGCTTCGGCACATAGCATCATCGCTGTAATGCCCTACTTCGGTTGGGCACGCCAGGACCGCAAGGATAAGCCCCGTGTATCAATCGGTGCTAAGCTCGTTGCCGATATCCTCAGCGTAGCGGGTGTTAACCGCATCATTACCATGGATCTCCATGCCGACCAGATTCAGGGCTTCTTCGATGTTCCCGTGGATCATCTCTATGCATCAAATGTATTTGTACCCTATATCCAGTCGCTCAATCTTGAAAACCTCGTGATTGCTACGCCTGACGTAGGTGGTAGTAAGCGCGCAAGCAGCTACTCAAAGTATCTGCATGTGCCTCTCGTGCTTTGTCACAAGACGCGCGCTAAGGCAAACCAAGTGGAGTCAATCCAGATCATTGGTGATGTAGAGGGTAAGAATGTTGTGCTCGTTGATGATATCGTGGATACAGCCGGCACTATCTGTAAGGCTGCCGATGTAATGTTCGAGGCTGGTGCAAAGTCTGTTCGTGCCATCGCTTCACACTGCGTGATGTCAGGTCCCGCTCCAACCCGCGTTGAGGAGTCTCGCCTCGAAGAAATTGTGTTTACCAACAGTATTCCCTTCGACAGAGAGTGCAAGAAGCTCAAACAGCTTTCCATTGCACCCATCTTCGCTGAGACCGTGCGTCGCGTGATGTCAAATGAGTCGATCAGTTCGCAATACATTATTTAATATATAATATAAGATGAAGAAATTTGGATTTATGGCAATGGCTGCCTTCATGATGGTAGCTTGTCAGAATAATGAGAATGCCTACACCATTTCCGGTACTTATGACGCTGCTGCCGAAGGCGATTCAGTAAGCCTGCAGCTCGTTGAGGGCCGCAAGATGGTTGACCTCCAGAAGGTTGCTATCGTAAGTGGTAAGTTTGAGTTCAAAGGTGTTGCTGATAGTGTACAGGTTGCTGCGTTGACCATCGGTGACGCTTTCTGTCAGCTCTTCCTTGAGCCCGGCGATATCAAGGTGGACATGAAGGCTGATCAGATGGTTTATGCTCTCGGTACTCCCAACAACAATGCTTTCGAGTCATACTCTAACGACATGAAGGCTCTCCAGGATGAGTATGCGGCTATCGCACAGAGTGCACGCAATGCAGAACTTTCAGAGGCTGAACTCGCCGAGGTAAGAAAGCAGATGGGTGAGTTTGAAGAGAAGTATTATCAAGCTATTAAGAATAGCGTGATTGACAATGCAGGCAATGACTTCGGTCTTTACAATCTCTCAAACAACTACTATCTTTTCAGCCCTGAAGAGTTGGCTCCTGTTTTGGAGAAATATATCGCTGCATTCCCCACCAACGTACGCTTGCAGCGCATCAAGGCAAACAACGACCTCTCATTGGAGACTGCAGTAGGCAAGAAGTTCAAGGATTTCGAGATGCCCGATGTAGATGGCAATATGCACAAGATTTCAGAGTATGTTGCAGCTAATGAGGTTACTCTTATCGACTTCTGGGCAAGCTGGTGCGGTCCTTGCCGTGCTGAGATGCCTGCCGTGAAGGCTGCTTATGCTGCATATAAGGCGAAGGGATTCGGTATCGTAGGTGTGTCGCTCGATAGCAACAAGGAGGCTTGGTTGAAGGGCATCGCTGATCTCGACATCGAGTGGCCCCAGATTTCTGACCTTCAGGGTTGGGGTTGTGCTGGTGCTAAGCTCTATGGTGTGAATTCAATCCCCGCTACTGTACTCGTGGCTAAGGATGGCACTATCCTTGCTAAGAACGTACGCGGTGAGGCTATCCAAGAGAAACTGGCTGAGATTCTCAAGTAATTTCGACAAATCTTCTTAGAGAAATATCTCACAATGGCACTTTGCTTCGGCAGGGTGCCATCTTTTTTTGAAATAAATTTGTTTTTTCATTCTATTTATCCTAATTTTGCACCGTTTTCAAAAGAGCGATGCAGAGATTGCAATAAGCGAAAGCATTTGCCGAAATAGCTCAGTTGGTAGAGCAACGCATTCGTAATGCGTAGGTCGCGGGTTCGAGTCCCGCTCTCGGCTCTGAAGAAAACATAAATATCCCGGTGTTTATGCACAGAAAATCCCTGGTAAGTTTTACTGGGGATTTTTTTATCCGATGTCTGCATACCTACTTATGAAATGCTGCTAAATGAAAAAAAACTTGCGAATCAATTCTATTTTTTATACGTCCCATCTCGTCATTTTCCTATTTTTTATATAACTTTGCAGACCTAAAACAATAGACAACAAATCTTATGGGTGGTTTTTTCGGAACAGTATCCAAAGCTGCATGTGTGACCGACTTATTCTACGGCACCGACTACAATTCACATATGGGAACCAAGCGTGGCGGTATGGCCACATACGCCAAGGGCGTAGGCTTCATGCGTTCAATCCATAATCTCGAAAGTTCATATTTCCGCACTAAGTTTGAGTCGGGGCTCTCCAAGTTCCAGGGCGATGCCGGTATCGGCGTTATCAGCGACACTGACCCTCAACCCATCCTTATCAACTCACACCTTGGCAAGTTTGCTATCGTCACCGTTGCTAAGGTCAACAACATGCAGGAGCTTGAGCAAGACCTCCTCGCATCCAACATGCATTTCTCTGAGATGAGCCTCTCTAAGACCAATCAGACCGAGCTCATCGCCCTCCTTATTATACAAGGTAAGGATTTTGTCGACGGCATCGAGAATGTGTTCCGTAAAATCAAGGGCTCATGCTCCATGCTCATTCTTACTGAAGACGGCATCATTGTTGCCCGAGACCAGTGGGGCCGCACACCCATCGTCATCGGCAAGAAAGACGGAGCCTATGCTGCCACCAGCGAAACCAACAGCTTCCCCAACCTCGGCTATCAGATCGAACACTATGTAGGTCCCGGCGAAATCATCCGCCTCCGTGCCGATGGTATGGAACAGATGCGCAAGCCCAACGACAAGCTTCAGATATGCTCCTTCCTGTGGGTATACTATGGCTTCCCCAACTCATGCTACGAAGGCAAGAATGTCGAGGATGCCCGATACTCTACCGGTTACAAGATGGCCCAGCAAGACGCTTCGGAGGTCGACTGTGCTTGCGGTATTCCCGATTCGGGCGTAGGTATGGCCCTCGGCTATGCCGATGGATTGAATGTGCCCTATCGCCGTGCCATCTCGAAGTACACCCCCACATGGCCCCGCAGCTTCACCCCCGAGAACCAAGCCGTGCGTTCCCTTGTGGCCAAGATGAAGCTCATCCCCAACAGCGCCATGATGGACGGCAAGCGCGTGCTCTTCTGCGACGATTCTATCGTGCGTGGCACCCAGCTCACCGACAATGTACAGGAGCTCTACGACTATGGTGCCAAGGAGGTACACATGCGTATCGCCTCGCCCCCCATCATTCACAGCTGCCCCTTCCTGGGCTTCACCTCATCGAAGAGTGACCTTGAACTGCTCACCCGCCGCATCACCCAGGAGTTTGAGGGCGATGACAGCAAGGATCTCGACAAGTACTCTACCCCCGGCACACCCCAGTATGAGCGCCTCGTAGAGGAAATCCGCCGCCGCTTCAACCTCACCTCGCTCAAGTTCAACACCGTGGACACCCTCGTCGAAGCCATTGGCCTGCCCAAGTGCAAGCTCTGCACCCACTGTTTCGACGGTTCAAGCCACTTCTAATTGACGCGATATAAAAAACCTCTAGCCCCTTTCTCATGAGAGGGGCTACTTTATTATATATTATTATCAATTATTGATAAAAGAAATAACTGAAAGGTGTGGTGAAATAAAAAATTATTGCTAACTTTGCACGAACTAAGAAAAGTAGAGTTATGATGTCACATCTATCAGGCTATTGGCTATCAAAGTGGGCTCCTGCGGAGGCCACGAAGCAGTATCCTCTGTGGTGTGATGTTATCGACGGTAAACAGTCGGTATCTCAGTGTTCTTTGCTTTTTTTATTATTGAGTATTGTCCCTTTGCAAGCGTCGTTGTCGCTGTAAGGGATATTTTTTTATAAAAGAGAATATTAACATATATAATATAAAAGTATAACATGAAAGCGACGTTAGTATTGGACAATGGAATGCGCTTCGAAGGTACTGCATTTGGCTGCGAGAAGCCTGCAGTCGGCGAAGTGGTGTTCTGCACGGCAATGACTGGCTATCCCGAGAGTTTGACGGATGCCGCGTATGCTGGTCAGCTCGTAGTGCTGACCTATCCGTTGGTGGGCAACTATGGTGTGCCCTCGCACGAAGTAAAGGAACTGGGCTTGGAGAAGTTCTTCGAAAGCAACAAGATTCAGGTGGGCGGACTCATCGTAACTGACTATAGTGAAGAATATAGCCACTGGAATGCTGCTGAGACACTCGACGCGTGGATGAAGCGCGAGGGCGTGCCTGGCATCACTGGCGTAGATACCCGTGCCATCACCAAGGCGCTCCGTAACAAAGGTGTGATGAGCGGACAGATCATCATCGGCGACGCTGAAATCCAACCCGCTGCTGAGGCATACGACACCGTAAACTTTGCCGCTCAGGTGTCATGCACCGAGCCTACTACTTATGGCGAAGGCGAGAAGAAGGTTGTCGTTGTTGACTGTGGTGTTAAGTACAGCCTTATCCGTGGTCTCGTAGCTCGTGGCTTCGAGGTAGTGCGCGTACCTTATGACTATGATTTCACTACCCTCCCCTACGATGCAGTAGTAGTGAGTGCAGGTCCCGGTAACCCCAACCTCTACACCGCTACCGTGGCAAACATCGCTAAAGCTATGGAGACTCAGAAGCCCATCCTCGGTATCGGCCTCGGCTGCCAGTTGCTCGGTCTTGCTGCAGGTGCTAAGGTAGAAAAGCTCAAGTTCGGTCACCGTGGTGCTAACCAACCCACACGCCTTGCTGGTACTAATAGCTGCTACATCACCAACCAGAATGCAGGCTATGCCGTAGTGGCGGACTCGCTCCCCGCAGGTTGGAACGTATTGTTCACCAACCTCAACGACGAGGCTGTTGACGGCATCCGTCACGATGAGAAGCCTTGGATTGGCACACAGTTTGCTCCCGAGGCATGTACTCGCGGCTATCGTAAGGACAACTTGATGGATGATTTTGCGAATTTGATTAAGTAACCTTCTTATACGACATACAATAATGGAAAAGAAATTCAATAAAGTATTGCTCTTAGGTTCGGGCGCATTGAAGATCGGTGAGGCTGGTGAGTTCGACTACTCTGGTTCACAGGCATTGAAGGCTTTGCGCGAAGAGGGCATCAGCACAGTGCTCATCAACCCTAACATTGCTACCGTGCAGACTAGCGAAGGCGTTGCCGACAAGATCTACTTCTTGCCCGTAACTCCCTTCTTCGTAGAGAAGGTTATCGAGAAGGAACGCCCCGACGGCATCCTCCTTGCATTCGGTGGACAGACCGCCCTCAACTGCGGTGTGAAGCTCTTCGAGAGCAAGGTGCTCGAGAAATATAACGTACAAGTACTCGGTACTCCCGTGCAAGCTATCATCGATACTGAGGACCGCGAACTCTTCAATCGCAAGCTCGAGGAGATCAACGTGAAGATCATCAAGAGTGAGGCTGTTGAGAACATCGCCGATGCTCGTGCTGCTGCTGAGCGTTTGGGATATCCCGTCATCATCCGTGCAGCCTATGCACTCGGTGGTCTCGGCTCAGGTTTCTGCGACAACGAAGAAGAACTCAACAAGCTCGCCGAGAAGGCATTCTCATTCTCACCCCAAGTGCTCGTAGAGAAGAGCCTCAAGGGCTGGAAGGAGATTGAGTACGAGGTGGTACGCGACAAGTACGACAACTGCATCACCGTATGTAACATGGAGAACTTCGACCCCCTCGGCATCCACACCGGTGAGAGTATCGTAGTAGCTCCCACACAGACCTTGACCGCTAGCGAGTGCAACAAGTTGCGCGAACTCGCCATCCGCATCGTACGCCATGTGGGCATCGTGGGTGAGTGTAATGTGCAGTTTGCCTTCGACACCGAGTCTGAGGACTACCGCGTCATCGAGGTGAACGCTCGCTTGAGCCGCTCTTCTGCTCTTGCTTCTAAGGCTACCGGTTTCCCCTTGGCCTTCGTTGCTGCAAAGATCGGTCTCGGCTACGGCCTCTTCGAACTCAAGAACTCAGTAACCAAGATTACCACCTCGTTCTTTGAGCCTGCCATCGACTACATCGTATGTAAGATTCCTCGTTGGGACCTCGGTAAGTTCCGTGGCGTAGACCGCGAGATTGGCTCAGCCATGAAGTCTGTAGGTGAGGTGATGTCTATCGGCCGCACCTTCGAGGAGGTTATCCAGAAGGGTCTCCGCATGATCGGTCAGGGCATGCACGGCTTCGTTGACAACAAGGAGCTCGAGATTGCCGACATCGACAAGGCCCTCCGCGAGCCCACCGACAAGCGTATCTTCGTCATCTCTAAGGCTATGCGTGCTGGCTACACCATCGACCAGATCCATGCACTCACCAAGATTGACCGCTGGTTCCTGCAGAAGCTCATGAACATCATGAACACCTCTAAGGAGCTCCATACATATAATGGTATTGCTGACGTACCCGCCGAGCTTCTCCGCAAGGCCAAGGTACAGGGCTTCACCGACTTCCAGATTTCTCGTGCCGTAGGCCTTGAGGAGCAGCTGGGCGTTGACGAGGGTCTTATGGCCGTACGTCTCCGCCGTAAGGAACTGGGCATCACTCCCGTGGTGAAGCAGATCGACACCCTGGCTGCCGAGTATCCCGCACAGACTAACTATCTGTACCTTACCTATGCAG
>JAZRDT010000024.1:0-22522 GCA_045660385.1 Bacteroidaceae bacterium
ACCCAGCAGGCGTTCTTGCCGAGCATGCGAGCACGACGCACGAGGATGTCCTGAATCGTATTGTTGAGCATGTGACCCATGTGGAGCACACCCGTCACGTTAGGGGGAGGTATCACCACCGTGTAAGGTTCGCGGCCATCGGGTTCTGAGTGAAACAGGTTGTTGTCCAACCAATACTGATACCATTTACCCTCCACATCTGACGGGTTGTATTTGCTTGCTAATTCCATAATTTATATGAGGTTTATATACAATTTTCCAAATTGGGTACAAAATTACGAATTTATTGACAATAAATTGTTACTTTTGCTTCAAAAATAAACACTATGAGTACAAGACAAGAACAAATGGAGGCCTTTGGCCGCTTCCTTGACGTGCTGGACGAACTGCGCGAGAAGTGTCCGTGGGACCGCAAGCAGACCAACGAGAGTCTGCGCCCCAACACGATAGAAGAGGTATACGAACTGTGCGATGCCCTCATCAACGACGACGATGCCAATATCTGCAAGGAGCTGGGCGATGTATTGCTGCACGTGGCTTTCTATGCCAAGATTGCATCGGAAAAGGGGCAGTTTGACATGAAGGATGTGTGCGACCGCCTGTGCGACAAACTCATATTCCGCCATCCCCACGTGTTCGGTACCGTAGAGGTGGAGAATGCTACGCAGGTGTCAGAGAATTGGGAGCAGCTCAAGCTCAAGGAGAAGGGTGGCAACAAGCGCGTACTCAGCGGTGTACCTTCGGGGCTCCCCTCTATCGTGAAGGCGTATCGCATACAAGAGAAGGCCCGTAACGTAGGTTTCGAGTGGGACGATGCCCAGGGGGCGTGGGAGAAACTGCTGGAGGAGATTGACGAGCTGAAGGCCGAACTCGATTGTGGCAATCACGACCTTGCTGAGGCCGAGCTGGGCGACCTGCTCTTTGCTACCATCAACGTAGCCCGCATGAATGGTCTCAGTCCTGACAACGCATTGGAGCGCACCAATCAGAAGTTTATCCGCCGCTTCAACTACGTGGAAGAGAGCGCCATCACCCAAGGACGCAACCTCAAGGAGATGACTCTGGAGGAGATGGATACACTTTGGGACGAAGCAAAAAGTAAGGGGATGTAATCGAATACATCCCCCCATATTTACAGGTGCTTCACCATCATTCTACCGCTTTAGGCAAGGTCTTGTTCAACAGGAAGCTACCGAGCAGTGCCGAGATGACCGATCCTAAGAGTACGCCCAACTTGGCCTGACCAAGCATTGTTGCCCCATCGGCACCGAGACTGGCGTAGGAGAGGTCGGCGATGAACATCGACACGGTGAAGCCGATGCCACAAATCACGCACACGCTGGCAAAGCTCTGCCAGGTGGTGCCAGTAGGGAGTTTGACAATCTTGAAACGGATGGCAAGCCAGGAGAATGAGAACACACCCACAAACTTACCCATAACAAGGCCCAGCATTACGGCAAGGCTCACGCCCGAGAACAGGCTCGAGGGAGTCATCTGCGAGAGGTCAATGCCGGCATTAGCAAAAGCGAAGAGAGGTATCACCACATAATTGATCAGCGTGTGCAGATTATCCTCAAGGTCCTGCAGGGGGCTAATCATCTTATCGGCAGCCGACTCGATGCTCTTGAGGGTATGTATCTGACTATTGGTGAGCACAATGGTGTTATGCAAGTCGTCCACCTCAATCACGGGGAACTTGTTCACATTGCTTCTGATACGCTCGAGGTAGTATCCCGTACCCTGCTTGAGTGTTGCGGGCACGCAGAAGGCAACGATCACGCCAGCAATGGTGGCATGTATGCCCGAGTTGAGCATAAAGTACCATAGTACAAGGCCTACCGACACGTAGAACGCCTTGGTGCGCACCTTCGAGATGTTGCCGAGGATCAGTCCTCCCACACACAAGGCCGCCAACCCGACATAGAGCAGATTGATTTCTGACGAATAGAAGAGAGCGATGACGATGATTCCGCCAAGGTCATCGGCTACGGCAAGAGCCGCGAGAAACATCTTGAGTCCGATGGGTACGCGCGACTTGAAGGCCGCCAATATACCCAGCGAGAAGGCAATGTCAGTAGCCATAGGTATGGCCATGCCTCGCTGCATCAGGGCATCGGGCGGACACGCGAGGTAGAAGATGAGTACGGGCACCAGCATACCACCACATGCCGCGATGATGGGGAGCAGAGCCTTGTCCATCGATGAGAGTTCGCCCACCTTGATCTCACGCTTGATTTCGAGTCCAACCGAAAGAAAGAATATCGCCATCAAGAAATCATTGATCATCTGTCCCAGCGTGATGGCATGTCCGCCATGACTGAAGAAGTTGAACTCTCCGATCGAGAGGCTTACCGTATTGTTCCAAAATGAAAAATACCAATCCTTCGCATTCGGCACATTGGCAATGATCAAAGCCAACACGGTAAAGAAAATCAGCACCACACTCGCATTGGCGTGCTTCTTAAACTTACTCATAAAACTGTAGTTCATATCCTATAATTTATATATTCATCCACTCAAAACCAACACCTGACGATATCCGATGCAAAGGTACATACATTTTGCATGAATGTGTAACACCCACATAGGAATATATTTTCACAAAAACGGGAATAAAACGACTCTCACGCCCTTATCGCTGCATTCATGTCGCCAAAATGCAACATGCACGAGTCAAAACGCCCTTTACATACCATCCACACAGAAACAACCCAGCCTGCGTTTGCACCATAGCGCGGCCTACTATCGCAAGAAATATAAGAAATATAGTCACATTGTGACAATTATTTTGTACTTTTGCACCTTAATTAAGATAAATAGCGAAAACTACTATGTTTGAAAATTTAAGTGAAAGACTTGAAAGATCGTTTAAGATACTGAAAGGTGAAGGTAAAATCACCGAAGTAAACGTTGCTGAAACTCTCAAGGACGTACGCAAGGCATTGCTCGATGCCGACGTCAACTACAAGGTGGCCAAGACATTCACCGACACCGTAAAGGAGAAGGCATTGGGTCAGGATGTGCTAACATCGGTGCGTCCCAGCCAGTTGATGGTAAAGATCGTGCACGATGAACTCGCTTCGCTCATGGGTGGCGAGGCTGTAGAGCTCGAACTCAAAAGCCGCCCCTCGGTAATCCTCATGAGCGGTTTGCAAGGTTCGGGTAAGACCACCATGTCGGGTAAACTCGCTTTGATGCTCAAGAACAAGAAGCACCGCCGTCCCCTGCTCGCTGCCTGTGACGTATACCGCCCCGCAGCCATCGACCAGCTCTCTGTACTGGGCGAGC
The DNA here is from genome assembly GCA_045660385.1 of Bacteroidaceae bacterium. Lineage (GTDB taxonomy): Bacteria > Bacteroidota > Bacteroidia > Bacteroidales > Bacteroidaceae > UBA1189. The sequence goes on from JAZRDT010000024.1 coordinate 3,289, forward strand.
AGATTGAGGTGCCCGTATACAAGGAAGAGGGCAACAAGAACCCCATCGAGATTGCACAGAATGCTATCCGTGAGGCTAAGGCCAAGAACTACGACGTAGTCATCGTCGACACCGCCGGCCGCCTTGCCGTAGACGAGCAGATGATGCAAGAAATTGCTGCCATCAAGGAGGCCGTAACTCCCGATCAGATCCTCTTCGTGGTAGATGCAATGACCGGTCAGGACGCAGTGAACACCGCCAAGGAGTTCAACGACCGCCTCGACTTTGACGGTGTAGTGCTCACCAAGCTCGATGGTGACACCCGCGGTGGTGCAGCCCTCTCAATCCGCACCGTAGTGAGCAAGCCCATCATGTTTGTGGGTACCGGCGAAAAGCTCGAGGCTCTCGACGTGTTCCACCCCTCACGCATGGCCGACCGCATCCTCGGCATGGGCGACATCGTATCGCTCGTAGAAAAGGCACAGGAACAGTTCGACGAGGAGGAGGCACGCAAGCTCTCCAAGAAACTCGCCCGCAACCAGTTCGACTTCAACGACTTTCTCACACAAATCGCCCAAATCAAGAAGATGGGAAACATCAAGGACCTCATGGGTATGATTCCCGGTGTGGGTAAGCAAATCAAGGACCTCGACATCGACGACAACGCCTTCAAGAGCGTAGAGGCCATCATCTACTCGATGACCCCCTACGAGCGCAGCCACCCCGAAGCCATCAACGGCAGTCGCCGTCAGCGTATCGCCAAGGGTAGCGGCACCAACATCCAGGAGGTCAACCGCCTGCTCAAGCAGTTCGAGCAAACCCGCAAGATGATGAAGAGTGTAGCCAACATGCCCATGGGCAAGATGGGAATGCCCAAGTTTAGAAAGTAAGAAGACCCTCCCCCAACCCCTCCCTCTATGGAGGGGAGTTGGCGGAGTCCACTGAAAATAGTATTAACAATATAAATAAATCCTACCACGATGTCAGTAAAGCCCCTCCATAGAGGGAGGGGTTGGGGTGGGTCCTATTTGTTATGAACATAATTGACGGAAAAGCCATATCGGAGCAAATCAAGCAAGAGATTGCAGCCGAAGTAGCCGAGCGTGTAGCGCGCGGCGAGAAACGCCCCCACCTGGCTGCCATACTGGTAGGCCACGATGGAGGCAGTGAAACCTACGTAGCCAACAAGGTGAAGGCATGCGAAGTGTGCGGATTCACCTCCTCGCTCATCCGCTTTGAAAGCGATGTCACCGAAGAGACTCTGCTGGCCGAGATCGATCGTCTGAACAGCGATGCCGATGTCGACGGCTTCATCGTGCAGCTCCCCCTACCCCGCCACATCAACGAGCAGCGCATCATTGAGGCCATCGACTACCGCAAGGATGTCGACGGTTTCCACCCCATCAACGTAGGTCGCCTCGCCATCGGTCTGCCCTGCTTCGTATCGGCCACACCCAACGGAATCCTGCAGTTGCTCAAGCGATACGACATCGAGACCTCGGGCAAGAAATGCGTCATCCTGGGCCGTAGCAACATCGTGGGCAAGCCCATGGCCACCCTCATGATGCAGAAAGCCTACCCCGGCGACGCCACCGTAACCGTATGCCATAGCCGCTCTAAGGACCTCGTCAAGGAGTGCCGTGAGGCCGACATCCTCATTGCCGCTATGGGGCAGCCCAACTTCGTGACTGCCGACATGGTGAAAGAGGGCGCCGTAGTCATCGACGTAGGTACCACCCGCGTTCCCGACGCCACCCGCAAGAGCGGCTTCAAGCTCACCGGCGATGTCAAGTTCGATGAGGTAGCTCCCAAGTGCTCATACATCACCCCCGTACCTGGCGGTGTAGGTCCCATGACCATCGTTTCGCTCATGATGAACACCCTATTGGCAGGTACCAAAGCGATATACAAGTAACCAACCTACCTGTCCGGTTTGCATAACATACAGAGGAGGGGACGACACCAATGTCGCCCCCTCCTTTATTTAATATACTATCCGATGCCGTTTATGGCTCCAAGTACATCGCGGTTGCCAAGTGCGTATATTCACGTTGCGAGCCATCGGTATAGGTCACGTTGAGTGTTACCATATAGCTATCAAAGTCGTAGATGTACGAAGCATCACCCATGCTCTCGCCCGTAAACTCCTCCCATCCGGCGATAGCCTCACCGCGCAACTCCTGCATTGCTTGATGGTCAGCAGCACCCATCTTCATGGCCTCAATCACGGGCAGTGTGTAGCAACCCTCCTTGCACACCTTGAGCGGGATATCCTCCGATGCGAGGCGGCACACCCAAGCCCAGTTATCGGAGCGCATACCGATACGGCGCGCTGCATACACATCGTAATATACGCGACAGGAGGCCGAAATCGCCTTCACATCCTTATCGGTAAAACAGAATGTAAGTCCCTCGGGCGTGAATCCCCAGATGTCGGGATAGTTGAGCGAATACACCGTGTCGCCCGTCACAAAGAATTCAATATGCTCGTCGCTGCATCGTTCATCGTTGATATACTCGGCATACCACACGGTGGATAGGGCTGCATTTTCGTTGACATGGGTCGTGTAGCGGCGCTTATAAGTCGTGAGTGAAGGGTCGCGATGCAGTTCCGTATAGATCGGAGCATCGAGATTTACCAATACCTCCTCTCCCTCGGCAACCTCGGCGAGCGGTTTGCGCAAACAGAGACTCAAGGCCAAAGGTTGCGTATAGAGTTCTTCTGTATCATCGATATCGACCACTGCCTTGTTTCTTGTAGCAAGCGCATTGGTCTCGACATCCCAAAAGAGGCTATGATACCATCTTGAAGTACCCTTGTCGACAATAGACATCTTGGCTGTTATTGACTGCGGACACGATTCTCTTTGTCCACCCTTGTTGCCACATGCACAGAGGGCAACCAACACGAAAAGGAAACACATTTTTTTCATGGTAATACGTTTTTAATGGTTTCTTCTGCAAAGCTACGTTATTTTTCTGAAAAATGCAATAGCCCCAAATTGCAAAATCGGCACGACATTTATGTTATAGAACACATTCTTTTGGATGAATCAAAGAAAGTTTGTACTTTTACCGGGCAAAACAGATAACAACCCTACCCACAGACAAAGCGATGCACATACCCGTAAGACTGCTCATCGGCATCCTAACGCTACTGCTCCCTCCCTCCATAGCACTCGGTCAGCAGCAGGTGAATCTCCTATTCGTGGGCGACCTCATGCAACATCAGGCACAGATTGATGCCGCGCGGCAAACCGACGGCACCTACGACTACACCCACTGCTTCTCCCTGGTGAAGGAGCGCATCGCACGTGCCGACATTGCCATCGGCAACCTCGAGGTCACACTGGGCGGAGCGCCTTACCGCGGCTATCCGCAGTTTAGCGCCCCCGACGCATACCTCCATGCACTGCACGAGGCCGGGTTCGACATCCTCGCCACGGCCAACAACCACAGCCTCGACCGCCGTCGGCGCGGATTGGAACGCACGCTCACCCTCATCGACAGCATCGGTCTCCAAGCTGTAGGTACCTACCGCGATTCAGCCGACCGCGCCCAGCGCTACCCCCTCATCGTAGAGAAGAACGGAGTGCGCATCGCCCTTCTCTGCGCCACTTACGGTACCAATGGCATCGCCCCCACACCGCCTAATATCGTCAACAGCCTCGACCGCGACGAACTTGCCGCCGACCTGCGCCGCGCCCGCGCCCTGAAGCCCGACGTCCTTATCGCCCTCGTGCATTGGGGCAACGAATACCAACGCTACCCCACAACAGAGCAGCAGTCGCTGGCCCGCTGGCTCATCGAGCAGGGAGCCGACCATGTCATCGGCAGCCACCCCCACGTGGTGCAACCCATCGAACTTATCAACAGCACCCACTATCCCACCCGCCATGCCGTGGTGTACTCATTGGGCAACTACGTGTCAAACATGAGCATCGCCCATGGCGACGTCGGACTTGCCGTGGAACTCACCCTCGAGAAGATAGGCCCCACCACCCGTCTGAAACACCTCAGCTACGATTTCGTGTGGACCGAGCGTGCCGTCCTAAGCCGCACGGCCGAGTTCCGCATCATCCCGGCCGACACCGTCCCCACCGACCTCACCCCCGAGGCACGCATCCGCATGAAACAGGCCATCGTTGCCGAGCGCCAACTACTCGAGAGCAACCCTTAGGAACACCCCTTTTCGTACCATCCTCGCCCCTTTTCAACCGAAAAGCCACAAATATTGCATCAAAAGCATAAAAAAGAGAGAAAATCGCTTGCACATTCAAAAATAATGCGTACCTTTGCACCGCTTTCGACAGAGAGCTCTACAAGATGGTGACTATAGTTCAGTCGGTTAGAGCGTCAGATTGTGGTTCTGAATGTCGTGGGTTCGAATCCCACTAGTCACCCTGAAGAAATCCTCAGCATTCGCTGAGGATTTTATTGTTTTATGCCCTCCCAACATTACACACAAGTGCGAGGTAGTTTTTGACAATCTGAAAAATAAAGCGTATCTTCGCAGTAGAAAATAGAACCAGTTGTTACATCTACAGATTAATGCATATGAAAAAGACAATCCTGGCGCTCTGCATGGGCGCAATGGCTGCCGGTGCAGCCGCACAAATCATCCCCAACGGGGAGCTGTATAAGTTTCGGGCAACATCGAACCCGATAGTGAAGCACAAGCACACGGCCGACCCGGCCCCCTTCGTGAAGGGCGACACGCTGTTCCTCTACACGGGCGTGGACCATGCGGGCAACCAGGGTGGCTACACCATGTATGAGTGGGCGCTGTTTACCACCACCGACATGATGACATGGACCGAACATAAGAGTCCGCTCCACATCGACGAGTTCAAGTGGGCCAACTCACGCAATGCCTACGCCGCGCACGTAGCCGAGAAGGATGGCAAGTATTACTTCTACGTGTCGACCAACTGGTGCGGTATCGGTGTGGCTGTGGGCGACTCGCCCTATGGTCCCTTCAAGGATGCGTTGGGCAAACCGATGCTTACGAATGCCGACTGCCCAGGCACCAACCACTCGTGGGCCTGCATCGACCCGGCCATCTATCAGGATGAGGAGGGCAACGCATGGATCTACTGGGGAAACCGCCGCTGCTTTGCAGCCAAGCTGAAGCCCAACATGATCGAAATCGACGGTGAGGTGATGGACATCACTCCCGAGGGATCGAACTTCACCGAGGCTCCGTGGATGCACAAGCGGGGAGACAAATATTACCTCACCTTTGCACAGGATTGGCCCGAGAAGCTGGGCTATGCCGTGGGCGAGTCGCCCGTGGGTCCGTTTGAGTACAAGGGTATCTTCTCGGAGGTGGCTGGCAACAGCAACACCACTCACCCGGGCATCGTGGAGTTTAAGGGAAAAACGATTCTCTTCACCCATAACGGTGCCTTGCACAGCGGTACCAGCTACTCGCGCTCGGTGTGCGCACAGGAACTCACCTACGACAAGGAGGGTAATATCAACAAGTGCGATATCACCACCGACGGTGTGCCCTACCTGAAGGAACACTACGCCCGCAAGGCGAAGATTGAAAAAGCGGCCCGCAAGATGGAGAAGAAGATGGGGGCCTACCTGATGGTATACCACAAGGATGCTGACCACGGACTGCACATGGCTATCAGCTATGACGGACAGGAGTTTATCGCGCTGAACGGGGACAAGCCTCTCATCGCCGGCGACACCATCGCCATGCAGAAGGGTATACGCGACCCGCACATTTTCCGCGGCCCCGACGGAGCCTTCTACCTTGCTATGACCGACCTGCACGTATTCGGTGTGCGCGACGGATACCGCACCACCGAGTGGGAGCGCGACGGCAAGAAATATGGCTGGGGCAACAACAAGGGCCTCGTGCTGATGAAATCGACCGACCTGAAGAATTGGACACGTACCAACCTCAACTTCCAGAAGCTGGGGGGCCAGTGGGCCGAGGTGGGCTGCGTATGGGCACCCGAGACCTGCTACGACGAGGAAAAGGGCAAATTATTTCTGCACTTTACCACCCGTACCGGGAACGGACTCAACCGCATCTTCTACGTATACATGAACGATGATTTCACTCAGATGGAGGGTGAACCCAAGTTGCTGTTCGAGGCTCCCGGAGCACGCTACAGTGTGATTGACAGCGACATTATGTATCACGACGGCACCTATCATCTCTACTACGTGTCGCATGAGGGCGGTGCCACGGTGAAGCATGCTACAGCTGCCGACATCAAGGGCCCCTACACGATGGACGAGAATTACTACGACGGTGTGCGCCAGGGTCACGAGGCTCCCAACTGCTGGAAACGCATCGGTGAGGATTGCTGGGTGGTAATGCACGACAACTACCGCATCAACCCGCACAACTTCGGATTCACCGAGACACGCGACTTCATTCACTACACCCCGGCGGGCAACTTCGGCGACGGCAAGATGACTCGCGTGGGATTCAGCGAACAGAAGCACGGCGCTGTAATCCACATCACCAAGAAAGAGGCTAAGATGCTGGAGAAGTTCTGGAATAGGAAGAAGTAGACATCGGGCCACGACAAGATAGAGAGAAGAGCAGATCGCTTAGGCGGTCTGCTCTTCTCTCTATCTCTCTGCTATCGGTGATAAACGCCGTACAGTGCTTATAGGGTCTGAAGGTTCACCTTGGCCTTCTTGCCGGTGTCGTCGGTAACGGTGAGCACTACCTTGCCAGCGGTGTGTCCGGCACGGAGGATGACAAGTGCCGAGCCGTCGTAGAGGCGGCGGGTGTTGCCTACATGAAGTTCGTGGCTATAGATGTTGCCATTGTCAACGGCTACGATGCGGGCATCGCCCTCGACAGAGAAGGTGAGCTCGTCCTGTGCGCTCCACACGCGACGTCCCTTGCCATCGACGGCATACACACGCACATGCATGAGGTCGGTGCCATCGGCCTGCCACTGAATAGCGTCGGGGGTGAGCTGCAGGCGCTTGGCCTCGCCGGTGGTCTCGATGCGATGGCGCGCTACGGCCTTACCGGCGCGATAGGCGACGGCCTCGAGGTAGCCGGGTGCATAGACGACGTTGTCGAAACGGATCTTGTTGCGTGAGCGGGGGTTCATAGTATTCTCCTTGGATGCGATGACACGACCATTGAGCACGAGGTCGACACGATCGCAATTGGTGTATACGTTCATCGATACCATGGAGCCCTTCGCGCGGTTCCAGCTCTCGCCAGTGACGCCAGTGCCTACCTGCACATCGTTCCACATCACCTCCTTGGCTGCCTTGTCAATGATGGCGATGCGCACCACGGGGGCGTCGGAGAACATCGACTTGAGGAAGTAGGCTGTGCCCTTAGGTTGGAGGGAGAGGTCGAACGAACCGTTTACCCATCCCTTGGCAGGCCAGCCGTTGCTCTCGCCCAGATAGTCGATTTGTCCCCAATAGGCAAGGCCGAGCACGCGGTCGAGGTCCATCTCGTAGAAGTTGGGACCCATCATGCTGGTGTTGGCCTCGGCCTGATAGAACATCATCCAAGGGAAGCGGCGACCATCGCCGGGGAAGTACATATAACGATAGTTATAGGCAGCGATATCGGTCTCGTGTACCAACGGTGCCGGCAGCGAGTCGGTAGCAAGATCGCGTCCGCGAGGATGCATGGCCACGGTGATGGGGCGTGTGGCATCGTAGCGCTGAAGCACGGGCTTCATCATGCGGTAGGCGGTAACGCCCCAGTCGTTGAAGGGAAGCGAATTGTAGGTCTGCAGTTCATTGCCCAGACTCCACATCACCACACAGGGGTGGTTGCGGTCGCGCTTCACCCACTCGGGGAGGTCGTAGGGCCACAGGCTGATCCATTCGGCGCGGCCTCCGCAGAACTGAGTGAGCCACTTATCGTAGAGTTCGTCAACAACAAGGATACCGTGCTTGTCGCACAGTTCCATGAACGACTTGCTATAGGGGTTGTGTGACGTACGGATATGATTGAAGCCATACTCCTTGAGCATGAGGATGCGCTTCTCGATTGCTCGCGGATAGGCGGCAGCACCCAAGGCACCGAGGGTGTGGTGGTTGGCGATACCCTTGAGCAGCACCTTCTCACCATTGAGTTTCATGCCAAACTCGGGCGAGAACTCGATGGTACGTATACCGAAGGTATGCGCCACGCTATCCATCACAGCTCCTTTATCGTCGAGGATGCACACCGAGGCGGTATAAAGGTGGGGCGAGTCGCAGCTCCACAAGCGCGGATTTTCAACGGCAAACGAATCTATCTTAAGTTCCATGGTACGGTACTTGCGGTTAATGGGCACCTGCTTGGTGCTTTCATACACCACCACACCATCGGCATCGCGCACCACCGTGCGCATGGGTACCTCATTGATTCGGGCACGGGTAGCTATCTCGGCCTGGACCTCCACGATGCGATTGTCTGTGGTGGTGATATAGAGCGGGTGACGCTCGAAATAGGTCACCGGATTGGTAGCCACGAGGGTGACATCGCGGAAGAGTCCGCCACCAGTATACCAGCGTGAGTTGGCCGGTTCGGCAGTATGGGCACGCACGGCGATGATATTCTCTCTATCGAAACTCAATTTCCGTGTGACATCAATCTCGAAGCCTACATAGCCGTAGTCGGTACCACCGATGCGCTCGCCATTGAGATACACATCGCCCACATACATAATGCCCTCAAAGTCGAGCAACAGGCGCTGGCCCTTAAGGGATGCGTCGGGGGTATAGCTCTTGACATACCAGCCGGCACCCATCTCCTTGAAGGCACGGGCCGAAAGGCGGCTCTTGAAGTTGGCCGCTCCATCTCCATCGTCGGGGCGCTCCTCAGGTGATGGTTCTACCCAGGGTTGGGCAATCTGAAAGTCGTGCGGCACATCGACCCTCTCCCACCCTGCTGCATCGGGTGCAGGTAATGCGGTGGGCACAGCATCGAGCTCGCCCAAGTGAAAATACCAATCGAAGTTAAAGTTTACCTCATCGCGTCCCCAAACGGATGACTGGACAAAGCATACCAACACGAGCAACAGGGCTCGACAGAAATTCCTTGAGATGTTTTTCATAATTATCAGTTTTTTTGTAGGCTTCAAAATTAGTCTATTTTTTTGATTTTTCGTAGTTCAAGCCTGCAAATATTGCGTTTGCCGCACGAAATTATTCGTTTCTGGTGCTGCACTTGGCACAAATACCTACTTGTAGGGATTGCAAAAACAAAAGAAAAGTTGTTCCTTTGCATAAATTTATGCTACGCACACCGATGGCCAACATAGGACGTTACCAAGCAACAGACAAAATGAGTGCCCTCATCAGCGACAACTACTCGCTGCTGATGGTAATGAGCCGTTTCGGCCTTTCACTCGGATTCGGCGACAAAACGGTTGCTGAGGTATGCGAGGAGCAGAGGGTGCACTGCCCTACCTTCCTCACGGTTGCCAACTTCATCAGCAACCCGCAGCGAAAAGAGGGCGTGTACGATGGTAAGGACTACTCGCTCCCGGCCCTCCTCGACTATCTGAGACAGGCTCACGCCTACTTCCTTGAGTTCAGTCTGCCATCGATACGCCGTAAGCTGATCGACACCATCGACTGCTCGGGCTCTGACGAGATTGCCTCGCTCATCCTCAAGCTTTTCGACGAGTACGTACGGGAGGTGCGCCGCCACATGGAGTTTGAAAATCGCTCGGTATTCACCTACGTTGAGGAACTGTTGGAAGGGAAGGCTTCTGACACCTACGACATAGCCACCTTTGCCAGCAAGCACGGACAGGTAAATTCCAAACTCACGGAGCTGAAGAGAATCATCGTTAAATACTACCCCGGCAAGGAGAATTACAATCTGCTCAATGCCGTCCTCTTCGACATCTATAACTGCGAGCACGACCTTGACACTCACTGCGAGGTGGAAGACTGCCTGCTCGTACCTGCCGTATCGGCACTGGAGCGACAAGTGCTGCAGGGAGTAAAGCCGGCACGTCAGATGAAGCAAGAGCCAGACGAAAGCGAACAGGAGACGCTGAGCACACGCGAAAAGGAGATTATTGCCTGCGTGGTCAAGGGAATGACCAACAAGGAGATTGCCGAGACGCTATTCCTCTCGGTACACACGGTCATGACACACCGCCGCAACATTGCACGCAAACTACAAATCCACTCGCCGGCCGGACTCACCATCTATGCCATCGTAAACAAACTGGTTGAGCTGTCAGACATCAAGCTGTAGCACTCCCCCTCCCCCCGACAGGCGCATCGTGCACAATAGATATCCGCCTCGCAATTCACATTGGGAGGCGGATGATTATACCTATTAAAAACAATACATTTGGCTACATAACGATTCGATTCAATCGTTCATTCACCTTGTGGTTTACATCTGCAAAGGTAGTGGAATAGTCCTACCCCCACAATACCTAACATTAGGGATTTTAGTACGCTCGCACTCACCAAAAGTAGGTATCGGCACTGCGATTAGCGTGTAATCACCAACCCATCGTAAGCCAACCGGACATGCTGTGGCAACTGCACATCGGTATCGGCATGCAAGCCGGCCTGGTGACTCATATGTACCAGATAGGTCTCCTTCGCGCTCACCTTCTGTGCAAACGCGATGGCATCATCGATGGTCTGATGAGAAGCATGTGCGAAGGGGCGGAGTGCGTTCACTATAAGTACGTCGACCCCACGCAGGGCCTCATACGTTGCCTCGGGAGCCGTAAGCATGTCGGTCACAAAGCCCAAAGGCCCGATGCGATAGCCCAGAATGGGCAACATGCCATGCATCACCTGCAGAGGCAACACCTCGACTCCCTGAACGGAAAATGGGCGATAGGGCTCGACGGCATGAAAGTGCAAACGGGGAACGCCGGGATAGAGTACCTCCTTGAACAGATAGGGGAGGCGTTCGCGAAGATGCGTACACGTGGTCCCATCGGCAAAGATATCGATATCACCGAAGCGGCAGAAGGGGCGCAGGTCGTCTATACCTCCCGTGTGATCGTAGTGCTCGTGGGTGAGAAGTACTCCATCCAAACGGTCGAAGGATACTCGCAACATCTGCCCACGAAAGTCGGGGCCACAGTCGATCAGGATGCGTGCATCGTCGGTTTCCACCAATACAGACACGCGTAGGCGTCGGTCGCGCGGGTCCTCTGAGGTGCATACGGGACAGGTGCACCCTATCTCGGGAACGCCGGTAGAGGTTCCCGTACCGAGAAATGTTATCTTCATCCCTTTCACCTCCCAATCAAACAATGTAGTTCACCTCGGGCACAATGCGTATGCCATACTTTTGATATATATCCTCACTGATGCGTTGGGCCAAGGCCATGACTTCAGCACCCGTAGCACCGCCCCTGTTGACAAGCACCAACGCCTGACGGTCGTGCACGGCTGCATGTCCCAACGCCTGTCCCTTCCAGCCTACATGCTCGATGAGCCAGCCGGCAGGCACCTTTACATGGTCATCATCGATGGGGTAAGAGGGCATCGTTGGATTCTCGGCCAGCAATGCCTCATATTGCTTACGCCCAATTACGGGATTGGTAAAGAAGCTACCGGCATTGCCCAACTCCTTCGGGTTGGGGAGCTTGCTATCACGGATGGCTGTGACTGCACTGCGCACTGCCTGGAGGGTGGGTGTACCTTCGGCCTCAACTCGCGCACGCAAGTCGCCGTAGTCGAGCTTGAAAGTGGGAGATTTCATCAATCGGAACACCACATGGGTTACCACGTACTTTCCCTTCAGTTCGTTCTTGAACACCGAGTCGCGATAGCCGTAGCGGCACTCGTCCTTTCCGAACACGCGGGGGTTGCCCATGAGATCCACAGTCTCAACACGTTCAATCACGTCGCACACCTCCACGCCATAGGCTCCGATGTTCTGCACTGCACTGGCACCCACTTCACCGGGTATGGCACTGAGGTTCTCGACGCCTGCCAGTTGATGCTCAACGCAGTAGGCCACAAAGTCGTCCCACACGTAGCCCGATCCCACACGCAGCAACTGATGTTCGGGTGTGTCCTCCACCACCGTAAGCTCACAATTGACCGAGTGCATCACCAAACCGCTATAGTCGCCCGCAAAGAGTAGATTGCTACCACTACCGATATGGATGAAACGAGTACGATATTGGGCAAACGTGTCAGATGCAAGAAACTCGCACAACTCGCCAACTGTGGCATACTCCACGAACTGTGCCGCGCGCACATCCATACCGAACGTATTGTGGGCAAGCAGCGAGTAATCATTATATAGTTTCATCTCCTTCCTTTTATTTTATGGTGCAAATATAGTTAAAATCCGCATTAACCCACCGACGTAAGTGACAAAAAAATGGGTACCACCCATGTGATACCCATAATTCCGTATAAAATGGTTACAAACCTATCAGAATGTGTAACCCAGGCGTACTACTACCATCGAGGGTTGCACCTTACCGACTTCAAACTTGCCTTCCTCGCCCAAGATATTGCCAATACCCAAAGAGCCAAGATTTGAAGCGTTGGCATCGATGGATGTCTCATAACTGATAGGAGCCTTACCGAAGCCATAGTAGTGCAAGCCCAAACTAAGCTTGTTCAGACTAACACCGAAGCCTGCCTGCCATGCAAAAGTGGTAGCCATATCGTATACAGACTTGGAATTAGCCTCTACTGTGCCTAATAGAGGAAGCTCGGTATTGTACTCAACCGAACTGCTGGTGATGTTGGCGAAGTTTACACCGGCGCCGGCCTCGACCCACAATGTGGTTCCTGAGAAGTCAACAATGGTGTAATTCAAACCAAGCATAGCGGGGATATTCAAATATGCAGGCTTTGTAACGTCGGCTCCATCTACATCGACAGAATAGTTTTCCTCGGCATCGCCATTCAAACCATTATAAAAGAGATCGGCCGAAGCAAAAGCGCTCAAGTTTCCAACAACGCCCAACTGATACTTGAGACCTACATTGAAACCTGTGGCAGCACCGCCAAGTTCAGATACAGAAGACACCAATGCAATATTAGTACCTTCGCCTTGACCAAACGTACCAACAGGGAAGTTACCACCTGCACGTACTGACAAACCATTTTGTGCGACTGCCACAGCAGACATGCTCATCATGATTGCAACCAATGAAATTGCTTTCTTGAACTTTTTCATAATCACTTACTTTAAATTTGTTAATATTATACTACATCATACCTAATGTATGATTTGTCCCCGTGAATTTTGTTCTGTATATTGCTATAGACTCGGCAAATTTACGGTATTTCTTTGATTAGACAAAAGATTCACCAAAAAAATGCCTCCTCTACTTTTCTACCAATGGGCGTGCCTTGCCCTTATCCAAAACCTCTAAAGCCTTCAGTACTGCGGGGTCGGTGAGGTTGAGGTATTTCACATACTCTTCCATACCCAGCATGTTGTAGATGATATTACCATAGAGGATATCCTCCATCACGCTGCGCGACTTGCTGATGAGGTTGTTGCGGCGCTTCACGCCCTTGCTCGTGGCATGCTGAACGAACTGTTCAAGCAAGTCCTGCTTTTTCAAGTGGACGAGCAACTCATCCATTGTTGTGTAGTTAGCCAGTGTCGCGCGGTTCTTGTCAGTATACTCAAACGGGAAGCGGGTGAAGAGGCCCAACTTGGCAACAGAAGCATAGTATGAGGTGTAGCCAGTCGTGTCCTGAGGCACGAAGATGTCGGGCATGATGCCTCCGCCACCATATACGATGCGTCCGTTCTTGGTCTTGTATGCGGTACTCTCATCCTGCTTGATGCTGTCTTGGGTGAAGAACTCGCCATGCTCGTAGCGGTTGAGCAGATCAAGGTTATACTCATCGCCTTGTCCGTTGACATAGGGCTTCTGTATGCATCGTCCCGAGGGGGTATAGTATCGAGCGATGGTGAGGCGTACGGCCGATCCGTCAGCAAACTCAATAGGGCGTTGCACCAATCCCTTTCCGAAGGTGCGGCGACCGATGATGGTGCCGCGGTCGTTGTCCTGTATGGCACCTGCAAAGATCTCGCTGGCTGAGGCCGAGGTCTCATCCGTAAGCACCACGATGGGCATCTGCTGGCAGTTTCCTCGACCGTTGGCGCGCTCCTCATAGCGAGGTGTATGTTCACCTTCGGTATACACAATCATATCGCCCTTAGGCAAAAACTCGTTTACCATCTGTATGGCCGATCCCATGTAACCGCCGGTATTGCCACGCAGGTCGACGATGACGCCCTGAGCACCCTGCTGCAGACCCTGAGCCAATGATATGAGCATCTCGGGATAGGTGGTTTCGCCAAATTTGTTAATCTTCATGTACCACCAGCGACCTGCAATAAGGTAGTTTGCATCGATGCTCTTTACCGGGATATTTCCTCTGACGATGGTGAATGAGAGCAATTCCTTCTCTCCCATGCGCTTGATGCCCAGACACACCTCGCTGCCTTTGGGACCCTTGAGGCGCTTCATGGCTCCGTCGTTGCTTATCTCTTTGCCCACGTAGAGCGAGTCGTCGATGGTTACGATACGGTCACCGGCCATGAGGCCCACCTTTTCGGCCGGACCTCCCGATATGACATCGCTCACATAGATCGTGTCAGACTGAATCATAAACTGTATGCCGATGCCGCTGAAGCTGCCTCGTAGTTCCTGATTGCTGTCCTCCACATCTTTGGCAGGTATGTATACCGAGTGCGGATCCAGTTCGGCCAATACTTTGGGAATGGTTTTCTCCACCAATGCCTCCATATCAACAGTGTCGACATATTCGTGTCCGATGACCTGAAGTAGCGATTCCAATTTATTGGTTGTGTCCAAAGGACGCTCGAATCGGCATCCCACAAGCATAGTGCTCACGAGGGAAGCCACAAGAAGGTATTTGCTATATATTCTACGTTTCATTCTTCGACAGGTAAATATTCCACGGTGATGCCTGCTCGTTCGAGAAGGTCAATACCATCAGTAAGGCGATATTTCTCACCATATACCACACGCTTGATGCCTGCCTGAATAATCAGTTTGGCACACTCAATACAGGGCGATGCCGTCACGTACAGTGTGGCACCTTCGCTGTTGTTATTTGAGCGGGCGATTTTGGTGATGGCATTGGCCTCGGCATGTAATACGTATGGCTTGGTCACATTGTTCTCGTCCTCGCACACATTTTCGAAACCCGAGGGCGTACCGTTGTATCCGTCGGAGATGATCATCTTGTCCTTCACCACAAGTGCCCCCACCTTGCGTCGCTCGCAATAGGAGTTCTCGGCCCAAATCGTTGCCATGCGCATATAGCGACGGTCAAGCATGTCTTTCTTATTGTCAGTCATTGTCAAAAGTTGTGTTATGGGTTAAACTTCGCGCGATCGCCAAATTGCATAAAGTATTTCTTGCTGTCATCAAACAGGCGGATATAGTTGGCATCGCCTTGGTAGTAACTCACATTGAGTAGCTGTTCATACATCTGTCGGCCATATTTGTCGGTAAGTTTATCGGGATTGCCCGTCACCACCTTCCACTGAGAAAGTTTGAAGGAGCGCACCTTGCTGTGCCCGTCGGCCTCCCACAAGGCACGCATCTGGCATCCCTGCGGCAGCGTCACCACGGCTGTGCCGTCGGTGAGCAGCAGCAAGTTGTATGCGGCAATATCAGTATGGCTATTGTAGTCGTTCAAGGGGGTACCCATATTCGGGTTGTCCCAATCGGCCGTCTGATAAAAACCTGCCAAGTGCCACTCCTTGCCGGTGAAGATATACTCCACATCATCCTGCTGCAAGCAACCGGTGAGACAGGCCACACACAGCAGCATGAACAACTGTTTCAGTTTACCTACCATTCTGACGTTCTTTTCTTTTTTTATATATCCTAACGGTTTACTTGATGATGCCGTCGCGCTTCATCATGGCATCGATGGTAGCATCCTGTCCGCGGAAACGGCGGTAGAGTACCTTCGGATGCTCTGAACTACCCTTCTCGAGCACGTTCTTGCGGAACGATGTAGCTACAATCTCATTGTAGATACCCATCTGGTCGAAAAGTGCAAAGGCATCAGCATCGAGCATCTCTGACCACTTATAGCTGTAGTAGCCGGCAGAGTAGCCGCCCGACATGATGTGACCGAAACGTGTAGTCATGTTGGTGCCCTCAACGACATCGAGGAGTTGCGTGGGTGCCCATGCCTCCTGCTCGTAGGCCTTCACATCGCCCTCGAACGGAGTGGTGCGTGAGTACCATGCCATATCGAGTATGCCGAAGCTAAGCTGACGGATACAAGCGTAGGCAGCATTGTAGTTCTGTGCACGGACGATGCGTTCAATGAGTTCGTCAGGAATGAGTTCGCCCGTCTCGTAGTGGAAGGCGAAGGTGGCGAGGAACTCTTTCTTGGGCAAGAAGTTCTCCATGATCTGCGAAGGAAGTTCCACAAAGTCGCGATACACATTGGTGCCACCCATTGAAGGATAGGTAGTAGCAGCAAAGATTCCGTGTAGCGCGTGACCAAACTCGTGGAGGAAGGTCTCCACCTCATCCTGAGTGAGTAGAGCGGGCTTGCTCTCGGTGGGCTTGGTGAAGTTCATTGTGATTGACACATGGGGGCGACTATCTACACCATCCTTCTTGTATTGTTCCTTGAAGTTGGTCATCCAAGCACCTGAGCGCTTGCCGGCACGGGGGAAGAAATCGGTATAGATAACAGCAAGGAACGAACCATCCTTGTCGAGCACGTCGTATGCCTTCACATCGGGGTGGAACACGGGGATATCCTTATTCTCCACGAAGGTGATACCATAGAGGCGTGTGGCAAGACCAAACACACCGTTGGTTACATTCTCAAGTTTGAAGTAGGGACGTACCATCTCATCGTTGAGACTATACTTCTCGCTGCGCAACTTCTCCGAGTAGAACGACCAGTCCCAAGCCTCAAGCTTGAAGTCGGCACCTTCAGTGCGTGCAGCAATCTCCTGCACAGCCTTCACCTCTTCCTTGGCAGCAGGCAGGTAAGCGTCGAGGAGCTGACCTAACAGTTGGTTCACGTTGGTAGCATTCTCAGCCATACGATTCTCCAATACATAGTCGGCGTGGCTCTCATAACCCAAAAGCTGAGCGATAGCGAGACGCAGGTTCACGATCTTCTTCACGTTCTCTTCGTTGTTGAACTCGTTGTCCTGCACGTTCTGTGTGTTATAGGCCATGTAAAGTTCACGGCGCAAGTCGCGGTCTTCGCAATACATCATCAAGGGGCCGTAGCTAGGCGCCTGCAATGTGAATGTCCATCCCTCGTGACCCTTCTCCTTGGCGGTCTGCGCAGCAGCCTCCAGAGCCGATTCGGGCATGCCTTTAAGACGTGCACTATCAGTTACGTTGAGTGAATAGGCGTTGGTAGCCTTCAGCATGTTCTGATTGAAGGTAAGTGTGGTCATGCTCAACTCGGTGGTGAGTTCACGATACTTGGCCTTGTCCTCTTCGCTCAAGTTGGCACCGTTACGTGCAAAGCTGTCGTAGCATTTCTGCAACAGGCGCTGCTGCTCAGTAGAGAGAGAACCCTTGTCGGTAGTCTCATACACGGCCTTCACACGAGCAAAAAGCTTCTCGTTGAGTGAAATATTGTTAGAGTGCTCGGTGAGTACGGGCGACAACTTCTGAGCCAATGCCTGCATCTCATCTGATGTCTCGGCACTGTTGAGAGTGAAAAACACGGTTACGACGCGGTCGAGCAACTCACCGGCATACTCCAATGCCACGATAGTGTTCTCGAAGGTCGGAGCCTCGGGATTGTTGATAATAGCCTCCACATCGGCCTCATGCTGCTTGATGCCCTCCATCAAAGCCGGCTCGTAGTGCTCAAGCTTGATTTTGTGAAAGGGAGCGGTCTCGTGCGGAGTCTTATACTCGCTGAAGAAAGGATTTTTATTCATACAAGATGTAAAGTTTAGTGTTGCGCCCACTACTGCCATAGCACATAGAAGGCTTTTTGTCAATGTTTTGTTGTATTTCATAAGTTACAGTTTATTTTAATACAAAGATACTACATTTCGCATAGATACGAAAAAAACAGACGCCTTTTTTCATCTTCGCGTCACCGGAAGATTCCTTATAAAGTAAGGAGCGGCACGGTCTGTTCCATGCCACTCCATCTATCTATCCACAATCAAAGCGTGTATACGCGTCGCTCGTTATGCTGTGGCCAGCTCTACCACCTTATCTACGGCACTGATGATACCGTCGGGGTTCTTACCGCCAGCAGTAGCAAAGTGTGCCTGACCGCCGCCACCACCTTGGATGAGCTTGGCAGCCTCACGCACGAGCTGACCTGCATTCACGCCCTTGGCGGTGAGGTCCTCGCTGGCCGATACGGTAAGCAGGGGTTTCTCGTTATCCACGCTGCCAATCACTACGAGCAGGTTCTCGGTGATCTCGCCGCGGAGTTGGAACACGATGTTCTTCACTGCCTCGGCAGGCATGGTTACTACAGCCTTGATTACGTTGACACCGCCCACGCAGGCCATCTTCTGCAACAGTTCAGCCTTGAGCGATGCAGCCTTCTCGTTCATGAACTCCTCGATCTGCTTCTTCAGGTCGTCGTGCTCGGCGATGAACTTGGCGATGGTAGCCTTCAAGTCGGGGGCATTGTGGAAGAGCTGGCGGATGTCGTTGAGCGAATCCTGCAGCTTGTCCTGCATCTCCTCTACCTTGGCACCGGTGATAGCCTCGATACGGCGTACACCAGCGGCGATGCTGCTCTCACTGATGATCTTCACCATACCAATCTTACCGGTAGCGCTCACGTGAGTACCGCCACAGAACTCGATAGAGTTGCCGAATTGGATTACACGTACGAGGTCGCCATACTTCTCGCCGAAGAGTGCGATGGCACCCAGCTCACGAGCCTTTTCGATGGGGAGATTGCGGTATTCGTTGAGCTCTACGTTGGCACGGATCTTGGCATTTACGAGGTGTTCCACCTGGCGCAGCTCCTCGTCGGTCACCTTCTGGAAGTGTGAGAAGTCGAAGCGCAGTGAGTCGGGAGTCACGAGCGAACCCTTCTGCTCGACGTGTGTACCCAGTACCTCGCGCAATGCCTCGTCGATGAGGTGGGTACATGAGTGGTTAGCGGCACATGCCTCGCGCTTCTCTGTGTCTACGCAAGCCATGAACTCAGCCTCGGGATGCTCGGGAAGCTTGGTTGTAATATGTACGGAGAGGCCGTTCTCCTTCTTGGTATCAATGATGTCGATGGTCTCATATTCGCTTACGATAGCACCGGTGTCGCCCACCTGACCACCGCTCTC
>JAZRDT010000025.1:0-46101 GCA_045660385.1 Bacteroidaceae bacterium
CCTCATCGTGAAGCACAACGATATGGTGGTGAAGCCCACTGAGGAGGATGGCACATTCAAGCGTACCGAGACCAGTTACGGCGCATCGCCCGTACGTCCCGGATATCCTGAGCACTTCAACCGTCGTGTGGTGAAGGAGACCGGTGACCGCTACTTGATAAAGTAATCGTAAAAGAACAACATAAACGAATAAGAGCCACGGCATTGCCGTGGCTCTTATTCTATCGGTAGGAGTCTATAATCTTACTGCTTCAAATAGATGCTGGCCGTTAATGGCTCTTCGCCCAAAGTAACCGTCTGTTTCTGCAGATTGCCTCCGGCATCGTAGTATCGTAGCTCGTAGACAGTGTTCTTAGGTAACAACAGGGTGAAATAGTCATTCATATCGCGCAAGGGACCCGTGGTGAGTCCGCCTCCCATCTGCTCACTTCCCATGAAGACATCTACCCCCATGGCAACACGATCGGATGATTGTGTGGTGGCTCCCTTCTGAGCATAACCAGCAATACGCAGATAGGTATGCGTGCCGGCTTCGAGACGCTGAGACTGCTGTTCGCGGGCGAGATCGATGTAGTGTTGTGTTACATTCTCTGCACCGATGTGCTTGGGGAGGTCTTCAATATCGGTGCTGTCTTCGCCACACCATACCATGGGGAACCAATCGTCGGCCTTTCCGAAACGTGTGGCATAGATGGCATAGCGGCGATCGGCGGGATTGGCCTTGGATGCATCATCCATGAACCACAGATGATCGAGCTGAGACGGGAAATAATACTCGGTGACACGCCATTGGCCGTCGAGCCAAACCTCTGTCCAACTATGATTCCCACGATTGTCGTGCCACGAGGCTGTGCCTACAAAACGGGCGGGGATACCTACAGAGCGCAAGGCATCGACCAACAAGATGGACAATCCCGTGCAGGATGCCATCCCCTGGCGCATCGATTCGCGCGGACTCTGATTGGTCTTTTCGCGCAGGGTGTTATAGTGTACGCCCGTCAGTTCGGGAATGCGTCCATTGATGGCGCGGATGGCCTGCTCCATCGTTTGGCAGGTATCAACAATGGGGGCGCATAGCTCATACAGTTCTTTGCGCCACGCATCGCGCACCTCGTCGACCACGTGATAGGGCAACACATCGGTGAGGTATATCTCTTCGGGCAATGCCTTTGCCCACGCAAACCGATTGCGTGCCTGGTGTGCATAATGCACATTCTCGATGAGCAACGGCAGCGACATCGTGTCGCGATCGGTGGCATCCATATGCGTGATAAGATATGCCAGTTCACTGTGATACTTCTTGTCGGTGTCAGCAAACAGGGCCTTCAGCGCCTCGGGACGTGCCGATGATGCGATAGCATCCTTCAGCGCCGGATCTTGCGGAGCGGAAAATGTCCGTAGGGCAACAGCCACAAAAAGGCCTGCCGCTACAAGTAGATAGAATAACTTTTTCATGATTATAATTGCTTCTTTATGAGTTTGACGATTGTTCTTACCTCTTCCTCGTTGATGGTCCTCAGCGCATATTCATCCACAGCATCGGTGCCGCCCATCGAGATGCGCGGATTGCGATACTTCATGCCTCCTAGAATCATCTGCTTGGCACTGAAGTGCAGGGCATCGACACCCGTTCCGGCCAATTGCAGGGCATTGTCAGGAGAGACTCCACTTCCGGCCATAATCTGGATACGTCCATTGGCTATGGCTACGGCTTGGGCAATGGCATCGCAACCTTCGATAGCCTTGTCGTAGCCGCCCGATGTAAGGATGCGTGTGCAACCAGTAGCGATGATGTCTTCAATGGCTTGCAAGTAGTCGGCAGTCATATCCACGGCCCGATGAAAGGTGGTCTCCATACCTTGTGCTGCTTCTACCAAGAGGCGAGTACGTGTGACGTCAACCCGACCATCAGCAGTGAGTATACCAAATACAACTCCGGTAGCGCCACACTGCCGTGCATAGGTGATATCGGCTAACATCGTATGGAACTCCTCATCAGAATAGAGGAAATCACCGCCACGAGGGCGAATCATTACGCTGACGTCAATGCCCTTGATGGCGCTCACGCGCTTTATGGTGCCCATGGAGGGGGTGATGCCACCGTCCGATGGCGATGCGCATAGCTCTACACGGTCTACGCCCAAACTGCTGGCAGCAAGACATGCCTCAACGGAATAGGCACATAGTTCGCATTGGATTATTTTTTCGGTCATGGTCATTGGTCTATAGCTTCACTGCAAAGATACTGATAAGCGAGCGAGAAATATCAAGCTTGCTTGAATATTTTTTACAGCGAGCGCAAGTATCTTCGCAAACGCAAAGATACTCACAAGCGAGCGAGAAATATCAAAGTTGCCTGAATATTTTTCACAACGAGCACAAGTATCTTCGCGATATCGCAAAGATACTCATTTGTTTTTTATTTGTTGTAAAAAGAGAGTATATGTTTTCGTAAAATAAAACTTATCATTAACTTTGTCGTTAAATTCAGATACTACGTAAGAAACGATTAAACTCAAATACATAAAACTATGAATCAAGAACTATTGAACCAAGTAACCGCGAAGGCCAATGAATGGCTCTCTCCGGCATACGACGCAGCCACACAGGCTGAAGTGAAGGCCTTGCTCGAAAAGGAGGACAAGACTGAGCTCATCGACTCATTCTATCAGGACCTCGAGTTCGGTACAGGCGGTTTGCGCGGCATCATGGGCGTTGGTAGCAACCGCATGAACATCTACACTGTAGGTGCAGCTACACAGGGCCTCGCCAACTATTTGAACAAGAACTTTGCAGGCATGGAGCAGATCTCTGTCGTTGTAGGCCACGACTGCCGCAACAACAGCCGCCTCTTTGCTGAGACCGTTGCCGATATCTTCTCGGCCAACGGCATTAAGGTATACCTCTTCGAGGACCTCCGCCCCACTCCCGAAATTTCATTCGCCATCCGTCACCTCGGTTGCCAGAGCGGTGTAAACATCACTGCCAGCCACAATCCCCGCGAGTATAACGGCTACAAGGCCTACTGGGACGATGGTGCACAGGTGCTCGCTCCTCACGATAAGGGTATCATCGATGAGGTGAACAAGGTGAAGGCTACCGACATCAAGTTCCAGGGCAATAAGGAGCTCATCCTGATCATCGGTGAGGATGTGGACAAAGTTTACCTCGATGCTGTACACACCGTTATGATTGACCCTGAGGTGGTGAAGCGTCATGCCGACCTCAAGATTGTGTACACCCCCATCCACGGTTGCGGCCGTGTGCTTATCCCTTCAGCTTTGGCTGATTGGGGTTTCACCAATGTGAACTGCGTAGCTGAACAGATGATTAAGGATGGTAACTTCCCCACTGTAATCTCTCCCAACCCCGAGAACCCCGAGGCGCTTACTATGGCACTCAACCTTGCCAAGGAGATGGATGCCGACCTCGTGATGGCTTCTGACCCCGATGCTGACCGTGTAGGTATCGCCTGCAAGGACGACAAGGGGGAATGGGTGCTTATCAACGGTAACCAGACCTGCATGATGTATCTCTACTACATCATCACCCAATACACCAAGTTGGGCAAGATGACTGGCAATGAGTTTGTAGTGAAGACCATCGTGACTACCGAGGTCATCAAGGAGATTGCCGAAAAGAACAACCTCGAGATGCTCGATTGCTACACCGGTTTCAAGTGGATCGCCCGCGAAATCCGTCTCCGTGAGGGCAAGCAGACCTACATCGGTGGTGGCGAAGAGAGCTACGGTTTCCTCGCTGAGGACTTCGTGCGCGATAAAGATGCTGTATCAGCATGTTGCCTCATCGCTGAGGTTGCTGCATGGGCCAAGGACAATGGCAAGAGCCTCTACGAGCTCCTCATGGATATCTACGTTGAGTATGGTTTCTCTAAGGAGGTAGCAGTGAGCGTAGTGAAGCCCGGTAAGAGTGGAGCCGACGAAATCAAGCAGATGATGGAGAACTTCCGCGCCAATCCTCCCAAGGAGATGGCTGGTATCCCCATCGTATGCAGCAAGGACTACAAGACCCTCGAGGCTCGTGACGGCGAAGGCAACGTGACTAAGCTCGATATGCCCGAGACATCCAACGTGCTCCAGTACTTCACCGCCGAAGGCGACAAAGTATCGGTACGCCCCTCAGGCACCGAACCCAAGATCAAGTTCTACATGGAGGCAAAGGGTGCAATGGCAACCCGTGCCGACTATGCAGAGGCCGACGCCAAGGCAGCAGCCAAAATTGAGGCAATGAAGAAGTCGTTGGGTATCTAATAGCTGAAATCCTACTGCGCAAACATAAAGAAGGTGCAATCGGTAAGATTGCACCTTCTTTTATGTTTATACTCTTATTATAACTGAGGCTCTGGAATAATCCAACCATCGCGATCAAAGAAGAGCGGACGCATAAAGAGTTTGGCTCGTCCTCCTCGTGCCTTTTCGTAGGCATGTGACACAAAGAGTGTCTGTCCATCAAAATCATAAACCGAGCAGTGTCCCACGCCATAGTAGATGATGTTCGGACCAAAGAGCGGCGTGCCACCACCCTCATCCATACGACGGCCCTCCTTATCATAATAGGGACCTTCGATATGTTTTGAACGGCCATATACGGTCTTGTACGTAGAGCTCTCGCCACGGCAGCAATAGTCGAAACTCACAAAGAGGTAGTAATACTTACCATGCTTATATATAAAGGGAGCTTCGATGGCATTCTCGCCAGCCTCAATGGTGTCGCGACCCTCGATGGTAAAATTGATATTCTTTCCATTCACATAACGCTTGCCATAGCGACGGGCAATGGTAACAGGAGTTGTCATGGGTGTCTGATAATCCTCTTCGGAAAGACGTATTAGTTGAATGCCATCCCAGAAAGAGCCATACGTCATATAGGGAGTACCCTTCTTATCGGTGATGACATTCGGGTCAATGGCATTCCAGTTGTCCTTGCCACGATGAGAGGCGATGACCATGCCCATGTCTTTCCACCCGAAATCGGGCGATTTTGGGTCGAGGGTCTTGTTAACGGCATGTCCTATGGCACTACCGTTCTTGCCGAATGTAGAGCATGAGTAGTACAAATGCCACAAGCCATCGGCATAGTAGATATCAGGAGCCCAAGTATGACCACGATAGCCGCGTACAGTATCAACAGCCCAAGCGGGAATGGGGTTTAATACCGGAGTTTCGAATTGCCATTCGTTGAGATCGGCACTTGACATCACGCTTACGCCCATACCTGTAGCAAACAGATAGTAGCGTCCGTCTTCTCCGCGTGCCATCACGGGGTCGTGCACGTTAGGATGACGGAGATCGGGTTTGAATCGAGCTCTCCACTGCTGTTCCTGAGCCTTCTTGGCACTATCAGACAATACGGGGACTGTTTGAGCGTTGCTTTCCCATGCAGACAAGAGGAGCAAGATAACTAATAAATTCCTTATCACCTTCATATTTTTTTTATTTCATTCTTACAAATACCTCAATTGCCTGATACTCGGCCATACCAAGTTTATCGTATTGACGGGCGGTATTCTGCGTACGATCCTCGGCACGCTGCCAGAACTCACGATGGTCCTCACCCGGGAAGGGAACGATGTCCTTCTGCGAGAGGTGACGGAAGATGGCATGACGTTTCTTGATGAGTTCGTCTGGACTCAAGGGAACGGCCATGTCAACCATACCAAGATCCCACTCCTGCCATGCTCCACGATAGAGCCAGATGCTGCATTCCTTTGCCCAGTCGTCGTTCTCGACTACCTCCATAGCACCAAGTACAGCCTCGATGCATACGCGGTGGGTACCGTGAGGGTCGGTAAGGTCGCCTGCAGCGTAAATCTGGTGAGGCTTGATCTCGCGGAGAAGTTTTACCACGATATCAATATCGGCCTCGCCGAGTTCACCCTTCTTGATGCCACCTGTTTCATAGAACGGCAAGTTGAGGAAGTGAGCATTGGTCTCATCATTCAATCCGAACGAGCGAACTGCCGCTTTGGCCTCGGCACGACGGATGGCTCCCTTGAGGTTAAGCAGTGCGCGAGGCTCGGGCTCACCCTCCACCTTATCAGCAATAATCTTACGAACCTCATCATAGCGGTCTTCCAATCCAATCTCACGTGCTGTATCCATATGCTGTACTACAACATCATCGTACACAGCAACGTTACCCGATGTTTCATAGGCTACATGCACGTCGTGTCCCTGCTCGACGAGACGGATGAAGGTTCCACCCATTGAAATGACGTCATCGTCGGGATGCGGAGAGAAGATGAGCACACGCTTTGGGAAGGGGCTCGATGGAACGGGACGTGTGGTATCATCGCAATTAGGCTTACCACCAGGCCATCCTGAAATGGTGTGTTGCAAATCATTGAACACTTCAATGTTTACCTGATCGTAGGTCTTGCCAAGTGCGTCGAGCATCTCGGCCAACGAATTCTTCATATAGTCTTGATAGGTGAGCTTCAAGATGGGCTTATCAACCTTACCACACAGCCAAATTACAGCTTTACGGATAAGTTTCTTGCTCCACTCACATGCACCAACAACCCAAGGAGCCTCGATACGTGTCAGTTTCTCTCCGGCAAACTCATCAATGACAACTTCCAGATCGGCATGTTGTTGCAAGAGACTTGCAGGAATCATCTCGTTCTCTTCGCCCTCAACGACCTTCTGCACCACCTCGGCTTTATTCTCTCCCCATGCCATAAGCACGATTTTCTTGGCCTTGAGAATGGTACCGATACCCATAGTGATTGCCATGGTAGGCACCTCCTTCTCCTGTGAGAAGGATTTTGACTGTATCTTGCGTGAGTGGAGGCTCAACTGCACGAGACGTGTGCGCGATTTGTCATACGAACCGGGTTCGTTAAAACCGAGCTGCCCCTGCTCGCCCATACCAATCACCATGAAATCAACCTTGCCGGCCATTTTATCATAGGCTCTACAGTAATCAGAAATTTCGCTTACCGACACTGTACCATCGGGCATATGAACATTCTCTTGCTCAATATCGATATGATTGAGGAACTCTTCGTGGATACGGTAATTACGGCTCTGCTTATGTTCAGGAGCAATAGGATAAAACTCATCGAGACTCACTACGGCTACATTCTTGAAACTCACCTTACCATCTTTATGACGGGTCACCAACTCACGGTACAATCCAAGTGGGGTTTTTCCTGTAGTGAGACCCAACACGAAAGGCTCGGCACCAGTGTGGGCGTTGATGGCAGCCACCACCTGATTGGCCACATGTTGTACACCGGCATACTCTGTCTCAAAAATCTGAGTGGGAACTTTTTCATAGCGGCAATAAATGTCACTGGGAACGCCTGTGGTGATGAGACCACCATCTTTCGGCAATGTGTATTTACTTTTCATTGTATGTTACATTTATTTAAGATTGGTTATTAACTTTTTGTGCTTCAAAGTTAGGAAAAAGCATTGAAAAGAGTTCTATTTAAAAGATGTTTTTTAACATATATAGATTCTATAAACCTATAGAAATCAGTTATAATACAAAACACGCCCCCGAAAGCGAATGCTTTCGGGGGTGATGCTTTCTGATTGATTTGTATCATTAAATATTATAGGTACCTTCAACGAGTTTACCCATTGCCCATACGGCACGAACATTCAAATTGTCGTCGAGCACCAGGATATCAGCATCCTTGTTCTTCTCGAGCGAGCCTTTACGGTCGTAAACACCCATAATCTTAGCGGGGGTCTCTGAAGCCATGCGAACAGCATCCTCCAAAGGAATCTCAGCCTTCTGAACCAAGGTCTGAATCAAGCGGTCCATCGTAGCGATAGAACCAGCCAATGCAGAGCGGTCAGAGAGTTTGCAGACACCATCCTCGATGATTACACGGGGATCGAAAGCCTCCTTGCTGTCGCTGGCTGCACAAGCAAGTGCGTCAGTGATTACGCAAGCACGTTCAACGCCCTTGGTGTGATGTACCAAGCGCAAGATGGTAGCAGGAACGTGTACGCCATCGGCTACTACCTCTACGGTCATATCTTCGTGCAGATAGATACTTTCTACTGTACCCTCATACTTATACTCGCGGCGCTTATGGAAACCAGGCATTGCGTTGTAGAAGTGTGTAGCGTGGGTGTATCCGCTCTTACGTGCTGCGTGGATATCATCATACTCGGCCTGAGTGTGTGCCACTGATGCCAGGATGCCCTTCTCGGTAATGTATTTACCAAACTGCATGGCTCCGGGAAGCTCAGGTGCAGCATCCCAACGCTTGATGCAATCCCACTTCTCAACCAAGGGAATGTACTCGGTAGGATCGGGGTTCTTGATGTTTTCAGGAATCTGACCACCGGCCATCTCCATATTCAGATAGTGACCCTCAAGGTGAAGACCGAGGATGGGGCTATTGGGCTCCTTCATCAACTTGGTACAAACCTCAGCTGCAGCTTCAATCATAGGTACAGTCGATGATGAGAGTGTGGGGAAAATACTTGTGGTACCATGCTTCATGTGAGCAGCTACAGCACCACGGAAAGCCTCTTCTGTACCCTCCATGAAGTCGAATCCACCGCCACCATGCACATGTATGTCGATACCGCCAGGTACTACATACATACCCTTTGCATCAATCACTTCTGCGCCAACTACTGCGAGGTCGCAATCGGTCACCGCCAAAATCTTGCTGTCGCGGATGATTACCGAACCATCCTTAAGCCAACCCTGAGGAGTCAGGATTATTGCATTGATAATTTGTGTTAACATGTTGTTATGTTGTTTTTGCGTTGCTTCAATACATGAAATTCATCGTGCCACAAAGATATTCATTTTTTATATAAAAAACAAAAATCCCTCTATTGTTACCTCTTTCGATATTCGAAATCGTCCGTTTTGAAATCTGCTGTTATCAATTCAGCTCTAATTTTATAAAAAATTAGCCGCTCCTATTCTTTTACATTTTCTTGTCAGTTCGCGCCAAACACCCTATCTTTGCATGAAAGTTCTTATTAGAAATCCAAATAAAGGAATACACCCATGGTCTACCCAAGCGACATGCTACACTTTACTGACGCCCAGAAGTTGACTCGCCCCACAGCATTCTCTACAATGATTAAACCTGTCGGGTCGGCATGCAACCTTGACTGCGATTACTGTTACTATCTTGGAAAGGCCGAACTATACGGGAATCATCAGCCAAAGATGAGCGACGAACTGCTGGAACGCTATATCAGTCAGTACATCGAAGCTGTACAGGTTCCCGTAGTCACTTTTTGTTGGCATGGAGGCGAGCCGCTGCTTGCCGGACTGGAGTTCTTCGAGAAAGCGGTAGCCCTACAAAACAAATACCGCGGCAACAAGCAGATTGAAAACTCATTGCAAACGAACGGACTGTTGCTTACTCCAGAATGGTGTGATTTCTTCCGCAAAAACAATTTTCTTATCGGAATCTCACTTGATGGACCCAAGGATATCCATGATGCCTACCGTCACGACCGTGGCGGGCACCCCACTTTCGACCGCGTGATACGCGCCGTCGAAATGATGGCCATCCATGGTGTGGAATACAACACACTAAGCACCATCAATGACCGTTGCGCCGGACAAGGGAAGCGGGTATACGAATTCATGCGCTCGGTAAGCCGGTTCATGCAGTTCCTACCAGTAGTAGAGATGGTGGAAGGAGCAAACCACCAGAAGGTGTCGAAACGTGCAGCCATCGTTCCCCCCGGCACTTCCGGAGCCCAAGTCGCTCCCTGGAGTATCACACCAAAGGCCTTCGGCCGTTTCATGTGCGACATCTTCGACGAATGGGTCATCAGGGATGTGGGAGAACGCTTCGTTCAGTTGTTTGACATCACCTTAGCCCAATGGTGTGGTGTTCAGCCTTCGCTCTGCAGTTTCTGCCCTACCTGTGGCGATGGGTTGGTAGTAGAGCACAATGGAGACGTCTACATGTGTGACCACTTTGTGTACCCCGAATATTGCCTGGGCAATATCGGCAAAGCCCACTTGAAGGATTTGCAACGTAACCCTGCTCTCTTCCGCTTTGGCATAGAGAAACGCAATTCGCTCCCTTCAGATTGCCGTAAATGCGAATACCTGTTTGCTTGTCGGGGTGAATGTCCCAAACATCGCTTTGCCACTACGCGACGTGGTGAAAGTGGACTCAATACACTTTGCGAGGGATACAAACTTTTCTTCTCCTATACCGCCCCCTATATGGAACAGATGCGCAACCTATTGGCTCAAGGACAAGAGGCATCACTCATAATCCCTTGGGCACGCCAAAAGCGAGGATTGATAGGATAACTCCCTCTCACAGGAAACACGGAGTATCCTTTTATCTTTTACTGAAACGACGGAGAAAGTCGGTATGACGACGCAGGAAGTGCAACGAGGACAGAGCAGACACGAGCACTAAAGCTGTGCCCAACAGGATATAACCCCAACCACTGCATAGACGCACCACCACAAGCATAAGCACCATCATAGGCAGTTGGGGCACACATATGCCCCACACACGGCGACTATAACGGAAGCCATAGCGAATGGTAGCGATGCACCATACACTGATGCAATCAAACAGATTGGACACGAGTATACCAAGGCCCAATCCTACCATACCCATACGGTGGAAACCAAAAATCATAGCTGCCGCCATCACTGTATAGGAGAGCACCTCTTGCAACAAGAAGACCGATGATTCGCCTTTCGACAAGGAAAGATAAGCGGGTGGTAGCATCAATGCTTTGAAAAAAAGGCCTACCACAGCCCACTGGGCCATATCCACCAACGGCATGAAACTCTCATCAAAGACCCAGCGGGGTACCAAAGGGAGACATACAGCAAAGCATATGATCATGGGACTAATGAGCACTGCGAGCATCTCGACCTGTGCATTAACCAATACATTAGAACGCACCTTATTCTTGTTTACGGCCGACAAACGAGGAAAGAAATCACTGTCAAGTGCAGCAAACACAAGCATACTGAGGTATGAGATAAGCAGGTTACCATATGAGTAGCAGCCTACATCACCGGCATCGGCTTTATTGAGAACATAGATAGACACCAGGTAGTAGGCTCCGGAATTCAAGAAACCGGCTAACGTGTAGTTGAATCCTTGACGAATGATATAGATGCCATCAGCAAGGATGCGTTTCGAGAAGAGCGACACGCGGTAAGGGAACACGTTGAACGAATGCCAACAAGCAGTTGCCAGCAATCCAATCGCCGTGAGCAACAAACTGGGAACAATACCCGTATAGCCCCACAAGTAGTAACAGGGTACAGCCACAACCAACATCACGGCAGCACTGAGCAGTTGAAACCACGCTACACGTCCCAACATGCGTGCTCCCTTGAGCACCGCCAACTCTCCTCCCATCAGCGACGAACATCCTACAGCCAAAGAAAGCATACGAAACATGTTGATATAGGTTTCATCACCATCAAAACTCCATCGGCTCAGCAGGGGCGACAAGAAGAAGAAAAGGAGCGTACCAGCCATTGCCAACCACAACGACCATGAGCGTATCACCTTAACGGCATAGAGCATCGAATTTGATGAGGAACTAGATTCATCGCGGTGCTCCGAAATGGATTGAACCGCACTATATGAAATCCCGAGGTCGGTCGATTTCTTCACCAATTCAATCGAGCGGTTATACACATCGACCAAGCCCACACCAATGGGACCCAACAACTTTGATACGATCACCACTTTGACCATTGTAATCAGGCTTACCAAGCCCTGCACGCCGCCAAAGATGCCCGTATACTTCAGTATACCATCGTATCCTGAGTCCTTTACCGCTTCGTTGTCCTGCTCCTTATTCACGTGTCTGCTCGTATAGATTATAATCGCGTATCTTTACTAAAGGTGCAAAGATACACTTTTTTGTCGGTTATCTCACCAAAACCATTGCCGAAATCGCAGATTGTCGTATATTTATGGCATAAGCCATGAATATACTGCACTCGCTGTAAAATATTGAAACAAGTTTCATGCATTTCGCTCATTTTGTCGTATATTTGCGTGAAAACGCGAATATACACTGCACTCGCTACAAAATACTGAAACAAGTTTCATACATTTCGCTCGTTTTGTCGTATATTTGCGTTAATATTAAGCTGCACTATGACCCTGAGCATTATCATACCCGTATATAATGTGGAACAACACCTTGAACGCTGCATACAATCCGTTGTATCACAGCTACCGGATGATTGCGAGATACTACTCATTGACGATGGGTCAACAGACCGTAGCGGAATGCTCTGCGATGAGTTGCAGCAACGCCACAACATGATCAGTGTAGTCCACCAACACAACCAGGGACTGAGCGCTGCACGCAACAAGGGACTCGACATAGCCCAGGGACAATACATCACATTCATCGACTCCGACGATGAGTTGTGCCCCCACACGCTGAAAGAGAATCTGTCACACCTCCTCGCCCACCCCGAGGTAGATATGCTTGAATACCCCGTAGAGGTGCATGCCAACACACCGAAAGCCTACCTGCTTAGTTTCCCCAACGAGACCCGGCAGACTGACATCTTTGCTGATTGGATCCGACGCGAGGGATACCTCCACTGCTATGCATGGAACAAGATCTATCGCGCCCACCTGTGGCGCGACATACGTTTCCCCATAGGCGAATACTACGAAGACACGGCTGTGATGCCACGCATCATAAAGCAATGCCGCGCCATCCACTACTCGGCCTGTGGATGCTATCGCTACATCATGCACGAGGGTACCATCACCACCAGCTATCGCTACGACAAGCAGCGCCAACTGTTTATCAACAACCATCGACTCTACCTTGAAATCAAGGACAACATATCTCTAGAGAACGAAGCGATGCACCTGTGGACATGCTGCCTCAACCTGCTCATCGACATGGGCAGATGCAGCGATGTTGACAGAATAGACTACCATTACCTCATTGGCGAGGTAGGCAAGCATCACCCTGCATACGGTCCCTTGCTCAAAGCTGTACCTATAACCACACGCATCAAACTGTCGCCCCTACCAATCATCGGTCTGCAAGCCTATTGCCGCTTGTATGCCACATTCAAAAGCACCTTGAAAGCATGATTACATTCGTTGTCACCACATACAACCTGGAAGACTGGCTGCTACGACGCTGCCTGAAGAGCATCGTAGAACAGAATATTACCGACTATGAGATTATCGTGGTCGACGACGAGAGCGACCTCAGTCCGCAACACATCGTGGATGAGTTTGCCGCGCAAGCCAATATACACTTATACATCCAAAAGCATAGTCGCCAAGGAGCTGCACGCAACCTTGCGCTAAACCATGCTCAAGGCCAATGGATACAGTTTGTCGATGGCGACGACTACCTGCTGCCCCATTCCGTGCAGCCTTGCCTCACGATGGCAGAGGCTAACGACTTGGACTTGCTGATGTTCGGATACCGCGAAGTAGGAGATCAGCCGGACGAGCATAATCACCCATTGCTCACAGGCGATTTCCCGCTGAATACCACCACGGGCGACAACTACATGCTCCACAACAACCTCTTTGGCAGTTGTTGCACCCTGCTATTCCGTCGTGCGCTATGCACCGATGCAAGCTATGGAGAACCTCTCCGATTTTCCGAGCACATCTATATCGAGGACGAAGAATTCATTACTAAACTGACATGGAGAGCCCGTCGCATGGCCAAAGTCGACAGTATCGTCTATGCCTATTACCAACGACCCGGTTCCACCACACATAACAGAAGCCACGAGCATACCGACGAACTCTTCCGCAACTACTTCGTCGTACTTGAGCGCTTACTGCAGTTCAAAGCCGCGGCAGCAACACATCCCCACGAAGGACTCACACGCAAGATACGTTTCTTTGCCATCGACATCCTACGCCGCTCCCTTCGTCAGACCAATTGGCAAGAGCGCTGGATTCAATCATCGAAGCAACTGGCATCTTTAGGGCTCTACCCCATTCCGCGCGCCCGCTATTCATGGAAATATCGTCTGTTCCGCCTGCTCTCTACCTGCAGCATAGGACGACGACTTTTAAGAATCATCGAAACACGATAATATATGAAGATACTGCTCTTGGGAGAATACAGCAACGTGCACTGGACACTAGCTTGCGCGTTGCGCAAGTTGGGACACGAGGTGTGTGTAGTATCCAACGGCGACGAGTGGAAAGGATACCCATCAGACATTGCACTCACCCGCAAGCCCGGCCGCCTTGGCAGTATCGCCTATCTATATAAGGTATTACGCCTACTCCCCAAGCTTCGCGGCTACGATGTAGTGCAACTCATCAATCCCGTACACTTCATTGATCTCAAGGCCGAACGCGGCATCCGTATCTACAACTACCTACGCCGCCACAACAAACGCGTGTTTCTCGGTGCTTTCGGCTACGACCACTACTACGTATACGACAGTGTCGTGCGCCGCACTCTGCGCTACTGCGACTATTACACTCCCACACGCGAGGTACACCACGAATGGAACACAGCCAACGAACACGACTGGCTACACACCTTCAAGAAGGAGACCAACATCCATATCGCCAAGACTTGCGATGGTATCATCAGCGGACTCTACGAGTACGACGTAGCCTACCGCCCCTACTTCCCCGGGAAGACAACCTTCATCCCCTTGCCAATCGAATTGAGTGAAACAATCAACGGGAATCAATCAACGATTAGCAAAGCGGACCGCAAATTACGCTTCTTCATCGGCATCCAACGCCACCGCACGGCTCTGAAAGGTACAGACATTATGCTTCGTGCACTAGAGCGGCTTATAGCCAACTATCCCGACCAAGCCGAGATGGTGAAGGCCGAGTCGGTTCCATTCGCGCAATACAAGGAGATGATGCGCAGCAGCGACGTCCTGCTCGACCAAATCTACTCCTACACCCCCGCCATGAATGCCCTACTGGCCATGAGCCAAGGCCTCATCGTAGTGAGCGGTGGCGAAGAGGAAAACTATGCCATCCTGGACGAAAAGGAACTGCGCCCCATCATCAACGTACAACCCGACGAAGCCGACATCTACTACCAACTCGAGCAATTGGTACTACACCCTGAACGCATCCCCCAACTCAAACACGACAGCATCGAGTATGTGCGCCGCCATCACGACAGCATCAAAGTGGCCAAGCAGTACCTCGAGACTTGGGAAAAGTAAAGCTACTCATACCCCTATAGCTATATAAGACAGAAAACGCGGGGAACATATATAAAAAAAGAGCTCAAGTCTTGACTTGAGCTCTTAGCTAGTAGCGCCTACGGGAATCGAACCCGTCTTCCATGCGTGAGAGGCATGTGTCCTAGCCGATAGACGAAAGCGCCATATACGGAAAAGCCCCTTATGTTTATCCACCCCGGGGCGGGTGTTTTTGGTAGCGCCTACGGGAATCGAACCCGTCTTCCATGCGTGAGAGGCATGTGTCCTAGCCGATAGACGAAAGCGCCATTTTGCAAAAAGGGACTTCGCGGAAGCTGGGGGATTCGAACCCCCGGTACGGTTACCCGTACGTCAGTTTAGCAAACTGGTGGTTTCAGCCACTCACCCAAACTTCCAAGGTTACGAGTCGTTCCCTTTTTGCGAGTGCAAAGGTAGATACTTTTTTTGACTTAACAAACAAATCTCAAGTTTTTTTTCTATCTTTGTGATAAAATCACGAAAATACAATCGCTCGCTGCGAAAATCTCAAGCAAGCTTGGCTTTTCGCTCGCTTAAGAGTATCTTTGTGAAAAATTTACCGGGAAGGTACGAATTTCTATTCTTCCACGTTTATTTAAAAAACACGAGACACCTTACTATATATATAGGGATATGAACACTGCGCACTGCAATAACATGCCTCGAGGCTGCAAACTGATACATCTGCCCGTACACACCGACAAACGGGGCAGTTTGTCATTTGCCGAAGCGAACGACAGCATCCCTTTTAGCATTGAACGCGTATTCTGGATCTACGATGTACCACAAGGAGAAGAACGCGGCGCCCACTCGCACAATGAATGCGCCGAAGTGGTGATTCCCGTGCAGGGAGAATTCAACATGACCGTGGACGACGGCACCACAAAATGTACGGTACACATGGACTCACCCCACACGGGCATACTGATTCCGCCAGGCATCTGGTGCCGACTGAGCGACTTTGCTCCAGGCACCATCTGCGTAGTATTGGCATCGCACCCCTACAACGCTGCAGGATACACGCATACCTACAAGGAATACCTGGAGGAGATGATAGAGGTGGTACCCTACACTGCAGACAAGGCTGACACATGGAACGACTGTGTAGCTCACTCTAAGAACGGAACCTTCCTGCTCAACCGCTCGTATATGGATTACCATGCCGACCGCTTCACTGACTGCTCACTGCTGTTCAAGAAAAAAGGTAAAATCATCGCCTTGCTCCCGGCCAACTACGTCGAGAAGGAGCATACGGTATACTCGCATGGCGGACTCACCTATGGCGGACTCATCCTATCGGAAAGCATCACTGCTGCAGACACGCTGCAAGTAATGTCGTGCGCCATCGAATGGATGCGCATCACACTGGGAGCCGAGCGGCTGATTTACAAGCCCATCCCCCACATATACCACCGCTGTGCTGCCGAAGAGGACCTCTATGCCCTATTCAGACACAACGCGAGACTCATAATTCGCACTGCCTCATCGGCCATCACAGGTAGCCACCCTATCGCCCTGCAGGAACTGCGCCGACGCGGCATCAAAAAGGCGCAAGCCAACGGCATCATCTATGAAGAGAGCACCGATATGGCAGCCTTTTGGAAGATTTTGGAAGAGGTACTCGCCGAGAAGCATCACAGAACACCCGTGCACACACTGACCGAGATAGAAAGACTGCGGGCCTCATTCCCCGATAAGATACGTCTGTTTGTCGCCCGCAAGGATGACACTATCATTGCCGGCACGCTCATCTATGAAACCGACAAGGTAGCCCACGCACAGTATATCGCTTCTTCTGACGATGGACGCGCCATGGGGGCACTCGACGGACTGTTTGACCACCTCATCACCCAAGTGTATGCTACTAAAAGCTACTTTGATTTCGGAATATCTACCGAGCAGGGGGGCCGTTACCTCAACGAAGGACTCATCTTCCAGAAGGAGGGATTCGGTGCACGTACCGTGATATATGACGCTTATGAAATAACTATAGGGAACTAACCTACGGAAAGGTTTTCGTTTATGATCAAGTTTCTCGACCTACAAGCCGTAAATGCGGTCCACGCCGCAGCCATTGAGGAGGCCGTACTGCGCGCCACCCGCTCAGGCTGGTATCTCCGCGGTGAAGAGACCCGCCGTTTCGAAGCAGCCTATGCCCAATACATCGGTTGCCGCCATGCCATCGCATGCGGCAATGGACTTGACGCTTTGCGCCTTATCTTCCGCGCCTACATAGAGCTGGGCCTGTTGCACGAAGGCGATGAGGTCATCGTACCCGCCCACACCTATATCGCGAGCATATTGGCCATCACCGACAATCGTCTGAGCCCCATCTTCGTTGAGCCTAACCCCGACACGCTACAGATTGACGACACACGTATCGAAAGTGCCATCACTCCGCGCACCCGCGCCATCATGATTGTCCATCTCTACGGACGTTGTGCCTACACACCACGCATTGCCGAACTATGCAACAATTACAACCTGCTGCTCGTCGAGGACAACGCACAGGCACATGGATGCATGAGCAAATTGAAAATGGAAGACTACGACCACTCGGGCGACAATTTCCTCCATCAGATTCATCTGGAAGAGAATTCTCAATGCTCAATTTTCAATTCCCAATTTAAGCGTACCGGTTCGCTCGGTCATGCTGCCGGACACAGTTTCTATCCGGGCAAGAATCTCGGAGCCCTAGGCGATGCCGGTTGCGTCACTACCGACAACGATGAGTTGGCTGCAGTTGTCCGCGCTTTGGGAAACTATGGCTCGACAGAGAAGTATGTATTCCGCTACAGCGGATACAACAGTCGCATCGACGAGGTGCAAGCGGCCGTACTTGCAGCCAAGCTCCCCCACCTCGATGCCGACAACCATCACCGCGCCCACATCGCCGAACTATATTATAAAGGTATAGACAATCCGCTCGTACGCCTGCCACAACACGTGGAGCCCGAGCAAAACGTATACCACCTCTTCCCCGTCTTCTGCAACGAGCGCGACCGTCTGCAGCAGTACCTTGCCGATTGTGGCATTGAGACGCTCATACACTACCCCATTGCGCCTCACCGGCAAGAGTGCTACAGGGAGTATGCCCCTCTCTCACTGCCCATCACCGAAGAGTTGCACCGCACCGAGCTATCGCTACCCATCGGGCCCACCATAAGCAGCGAAGAGGCCATACAAGTGATTGAAGCCATCAACACGTTCAGATAGCCAATCGTTAAAAAATGCATTTTGACGAAGGTTTATCCCTTTTCACGCGCAAAATTCAATTATTATCCTTATTTTTGCATTTTAATTACAAACACTAAAAGTCCGATTATATGAAAAGATTATTACTGACAGTTTGCTTAGGACTCAGCCTCATGGCAGGATGGGCACAAGTGGAGGCTAAATACGGCAAGGGAAGCGTACCCGTAGTGAATGGCCGCATCCTGTTCCAGGAGACCATCCCCACCACACTTTCCGACGAGGAGGCCTACACACGCATTGCCGAGTGGGCACAAGAGCGTTTCAACAAGCCCAACGTCATCATCTCAAAGTTCATCGAAAACGATGCCATCAACCAACGTATGAGTTTCACGGCCGAAGAATACATGGTATTCAAGGATCGTTTCTTCGTACTCGACCGCACCCGCATCAACTATTGGATGGAGATTGTCTGCGAAGAAGGCCAGGCAACTGTCAAGTTCACACGCATCACCTATTGGTATGAGGAGGAACGTGAGGGTGGACTCAAATTCAGCGCCGAAGAGATGATTACCGATGAGGAGGCATTCAACAAGAAGGGTACAAAATTGTTGAAGGATCAGGGTAAATTCCGCTGCAAAACCATCGACTTCTTCGAAGCTAACGTAGTGAAGATTTCCGAGTTGCTGGCCCAATAAAACAGTTCCGACATGAATAGAAAAGAGCTCCGCAACCTGCTGAATACACTGTTCCTTGTAGGATTCGTCATCGCATTGATTCTTTATATCTCAATGCCCGACAACCGCACACCCTTCCTCGTGGTTTGCGGAATTTCAATGGCAATCAAGATTGCCGAATACTACGTGCGATTCTTCCGATAACGCTATCCGTATAGCATCGCTTCAGTTCTCTTCCCATGCGTCGAGTCCTAATCAGCCTTCTATTACTGACAACCCTCGCGGTCAATATATGTGCCCAGGAGACCCTGCGCATGGTGGGCAATCGTGTGGGCAATGGAGGCGGTATGCCTACACTCAATCCACAAGGTATGGTAGGGGGCAATGCTGCTGGACGCGACAGTACGGTAACCGACCGCACAGTGCCGCGCGATGTCAAGATGTTCCGTATCACCCCCATCCTTGGCGATATCACCCCCATTGCTACCGATACGGCCACGCTCAACTTCCAGAACCTACATTTCACCGACGGACTCAATGGTGAATACAACTACTTGGGCAATATGGGTTCGCCCCGCCAATCGCGTATCTTCTTCAACCGCACCGATGCGAGCCAATTCATATTCACCGATGCACTCGACTTCTTCCTCACTACCCCGAGTGAATTCAATTTCACCAACACCAAATCACCCTTCTCCAACATCAGCTACTATCGTGCCGGGAACAAGGTGAATGGCGAAGAGTGGTTCAAAGCCTATTTCGGTGCAAATGTAAACAAACGCACCGGACTGGGATTCAACATCGACTACCTCTATGGTCGCGGACTCTACGACCACCAATCCACAGGATATTTCAACGGCAGCCTCTATGGCTATCACCATGGCGAGCGTTACGGCATCAACACCCTGCTGAGTTACAACAAGCTCCGCTTGGCAGAAAACGGCGGTATTTCCGACGACCGCTACATCACGAACCCCGAGGCGATGGCAGAAGGAAAGAAAACCTATCGTCCGGCAGACATGCCCACCAATCTGCAATCCACATGGAACGAAGATTTTGTGCGTACCCTGTTCCTTGCTCAAGATTTCAAACTCGGTTACTACAAAGCACGCACCGACAGTTTGCCCGACACGGTAATCGTGCATCACGATTTCATCCCTGTAAGCAAGATATTCCATACGATGGAGCTCAACAGCAACAGCCGCCGTTTCATCGAATACACCAACACCAAGAACTACTATGCCGACAACTTCCTACCCTATGACTCCATTGACGGCACGCAGTATCTGCGACTGCGCAATACGGCAGGGCTGACCCTTATCGAAGGTTTCAACAAATGGATACCCTTCGGCGCATCGGCCTACGTCAGCCACGAGTACCGCCAGTTCACCCTTTCCGACAGCGTAGGCGGCACCGGGCGCGACCACACACACACCTACAAGGAGAGCAACATCAGCCTTGGCGGTAACCTCAAGCGCAGCCTCGGCGAGGCATTCCACTTCAACGCCACTGCCGAGACCGTACTCGCCGGCAGCGACCTTGGAGCATTCAACATTGAGGGTTCGGCCGACCTCAACTTCCATCTGTGGGGCGACACCATGCGTCTGCGTGCCGATGGATATATGAAGAACAGCAATCCCTCGTTCTACTATCGCCACTACCACTCGCAACACTACTGGTGGGACAATGATTTGCACAAGGAGTTCCGCACCCGCATAGGCGGAAGCATCGCCATAGACCACACCCGCACCCGCCTCTACGCAGGTGTGGAAAACATCAAGAACTACGCCTACCTGGCCGGTACGCCCTACAAGGCCAACCCCAACGGTACAGCACCTCTCAGTCTGAGCAGCATCACCGCACGCCAATACACGGGCAACATACAGGTACTGAGCGCCACCCTATGGCAAGACATCAAATGGGGCGTGTTCCATTGGGACAATGAGGTGACAGCGCAATATAGTTCGCAACCCGACATATTGCCCCTGCCCACGCTCAATGTATACAGCAACCTCTACCTCCTCTTCACCTATGCCGGAGAGCTGAAGGTGCAGTTTGGCGCCGATGTGCGCTGGTTCAGCCGCTACTATGCCCCCGACTATGCCCCCGCCTTGCAACAATTCTTTGTACAGGAGGGGCCTGAGAAGATTGAACTTGGCGGTTACCCTATCGTAAATGCGTATGCCAACTTCCACCTCAAGCAGGTGCGTTTCTATGTGATGTACTATCACGTCACACAAAACATGTTTGGCTTCACCAATTCGTTCCTTGCCCCCCACTATCCCATCAATCCCCGAATGTTCAAACTGGGACTCTCATGGAATTTCTGGGACTGACGCCAACAGGGAGAGCAAGGAGATATAGTTCAGAAAACACCAATAAGCAAACTTTCAATATTCAAGTCAGATGATACGCTGGGGAGTAATCGGATGTGGCGAAGCCACGGAAAAGAAGAGCGGACCCGCCTTTGAGCGAGTTGAAGGATCTACCATCGAGGCAGTGATGAGCCGCAATGCAGAGCGTGCCCGCTCGTATGCCGAGCGCCATGGAATCAAAAAGTGGTACACTAACGTGATGGACATCATCGACGATCCCAACGTGAATGCCATCTATATTGCCACACCACCATCAAGCCATGCCACCTATGCCATCATGGCCATGAAGGCAGGTAAGCCTGTATATGTTGAGAAGCCCATGGCAGCCAGCTACGAAGACTGTCTGCGCATCAATCGCGCCAGCGAGGAGATGGGAG
Source organism: Bacteroidaceae bacterium (assembly GCA_045660385.1). Lineage (GTDB taxonomy): Bacteria > Bacteroidota > Bacteroidia > Bacteroidales > Bacteroidaceae > UBA1189. Next base: position 21,802 of record JAZRDT010000025.1, read on the forward strand.
TCCCCTGCTTCGTAGCCTACTATCGCCGCTATCTTCCCTATTTCCGCAAGGTCGAGGAACTCATTCCCCGCATAGGAAAGGTTATCAATGTACACATCCGATTGGCACAGCCACCACGCGAGTTTGATGGTAGCACAGGAGCTGCCATGCCGTGGCGTGTGCAGGCCGACATCGCCGGAGGCGGATACTTCTACGACCTCGCCCCTCACCAGCTCGACCTTCTGCAGCACTATTTTGGCTACATCATCGAAGCCAAGGGCTACACCGCCAATCGTGGCGGACTCTACGAAGCCGAGGACAGCATCAGTGCCACCTTCCGTTTCGACAGCGGACTTGTGGGCAGCGGATCATGGTGCTTCGTAGCACATGAGAGTGCACAGGAAGACCGCATTGAAATCATCGGAGACAAGGGCATGATTTGCTTCTCGGTGTTTACCTACCAGCCCATCGACCTATACGATGCCGAAGGCCATCAAACCTTCAAGGTACCCAACCCACAGTATGTGCAGCAGCCGCTCATCGAAAACATCGTGCGCCATCTGCAAAAGAAGGACATCTGCACCTGCAATGCCATAAGCGCCACCCCCACCAACTGGGTAATGGACCGCATTCTGGGTAAAATTTAAGGATTAGCTTTTGGCTGTTGGCGGTTAGCTATGGCTATTGGCTATTAGCGGTTGGCGGTGTTTTAATTTTCTTGTCTTCGTCAACGTTTTCGTTGAATGGTTAGAGGGTAGAGACACCTACAACATTGCCTTCAGTTCCGTATAGAGACGTTGCACGGGCAATCCCATCACATTGAAGTAGGAGCCCTCGATGCGCTCCACGCCTATATACCCGATCCATTCCTGAATGCCATAGGCACCCGCCTTGTCCATAGGACGATAATGTGTCACGTAGTGCACAATCTCCTCATCGGAGAGGGCAGCAAAGGTCACATCGCTGCGACTCACAAAGGAGGTCTGCTTCTCCTTTGTTGTCAGCGTCACGCCCGTGTATACCTGATGTGTACGTCCGCTGAGACTTCGTATCATCGCTATGGCCTCGGCCTCATCGGCAGGCTTCCCAAGCACCTGTTCGTCGAGACACACAATGGTGTCGGCCGTAATGATGAGTTCGTCAGCTGCCATAGTCCTGGCATAGGCATCGGCTTTAACCCGACTGATATAGGAGGCCACTTCACTGCCACGAAGCGTGTCGGGGTACGATTCGTCAATATCGCTGAGCACGCGCACTTCGTAGGGATATCCCAATCCGGCAAGCAGTTCCTTGCGACGGGGAGAGTTGGAGGCGAGGATAATATTCATGATGTGTAAAGGATGAACGGTGAATGATGAATGATGAACGATAAATGATTAAGGATTAATGACGCGGCTTATCTGTTCGTACAACCTTTGCAGTTCGGGGGTTTGTTCCAAAGCTTCCATATGGTGCTGCATCACCTCGCGGTCGCCACGTATGGCAGGACCCGTCTGCGCGTCGTGTGGAGTCAGGGTGTGTACCTTGGCAGCCGTTTCATCAATGAGGGGGAGCAACACATCGAAGGGAATCTGATGTTTCCCGAGCAGTTGGTGCGCAATGCCATACATCGCATTGGTAAAGTTACAGGCAAACACGGCGGCAATATGCAGTTGAGCACGCATGGCCGAATCGGCGCGATATACCTTATCAGACAAGCTATGTGCCAACAACTCCGTAACCTGCAGAGTGACCGCATCAGAGGCCTCAACAAACAGCGACACTTGGCGCATATCCACCGCACGTTCTTTACTGAAGGTCTGCAAAGGATATAGGATACCATAGTGCTTGGCTCCAGCATCACGCCACACATCCATAGATATGCTGCCAGCCGTATGTAGAAAAACTTTATCATCATCGCAACGAGCCACGCGAGCAGCTATAACCGGCAAGGCCTCATCGGCTACGCAAGCGATGTAGATGTGTGCCTCAGAGCTAACGACATCGAGGTTATCAGTGTAGGTAATACCCAATGGTTCAGCCAACGCACGTGCGGCATCAGCGGTACGCGAATAGATCTGCACGATACGATAGCCTGCATTCATCAGCGCCGGGGCGAGGTGAGTGGCTACCCTACCCGCCCCCAACAGCACTACCAATTGTTGATGTGTAACTTCTCCCACTGCAGATGCTCTTCATTAAAGGGTTTGCGTTCCACTGCCTTGTAGCCTACCGCTACGATGGAGAGCACCTCCATGGTTTCAGGGATACCGAGAATCTCACGCACCACCATATCCGAGGGACGTCCATCAATGGTAGCGCGACGGCGCACCTGTACCCAGCATGAGCCCAGCCCAAGCTCTTCGGCCTGCAGCTGTATCATGAGCGTAGCGATGGAAGCATCCTCAATCCACACGTCACTTACTGCGGAATCGGCACACACAACGATGGCAAGCGGAGCCCCATCAATCAGTCCCGAACCATGCTCCTTACAAGCCGAGAGAGCATGCAGTTTCTCACGCTCGTCAACAAGTACAAACTGCCATCCATTGGTGCGATGCGACGAGGGTGACATGAGTGCTGCACGCATCAGTGCCACGGTTTGTTCTTCGGTCAGCTGCTGCTCGGTAAAGGTGCGACAGCTGCGACGTGTCTTTATCAGTTCCTTAAAGTCCATATTTCTTAGGTTAGTGTATATGCTAATTACTATATATAAATTTTCATGCTCGCTCCGGCCACGCGCACCACATAGACGCCCGACGGCAGGGAAGCCAACGACACCTGTGCTGTATGCTCACCAATGTCATAAGCGGCGGCACGACGTCCCTGTAGGTCATACACCGCAAGCTGCATAGGCAGTGCATGGTGAGTGGGGATATTCACGCAGAGCATCTTCGTAGCCGCCTCATAGCTTATCATTGGCAGCGCATCCTCCGCCTCCATCGTCTCCACCGCAGCTTCATCGGGTGTGAAGCGCACCAACTGGTTGTAGGGACTATAGTAGTTGGTTTTTGCAAAGGTCATGCGATTCATCACATAAAGGTCGTCGGCACCATCGGGATAACGTCCGTACGAACTATTCTCACCTATATAGCCAACAAACACCGAATCGGTCCACTGCAGGTTGCCCTGACTGTCGTAGCTGCTGAGCATGAGCGACTCGCCCTCAGCCGAGAGTTTGAAGGGAAGGTGCATCTCCGTAAACGACATCAGCTTGTCGGCCCACAGGATACGGTGTCCGTAGGGCGGGATCACGGAGAGTTCGCCCTCATCGGGGATGCAATAGTACTTCGGATTGCTGAAGTCATCCGTGATGTAAAGTCCCGCTATCGACTGAGGTTCACCCGTCGTGTTATACAGTTCAATCCAGTCGTTGCGCTTGAAGTATTCGTTGATGTAGGTAGCATTGCTCAGACACACCTCGTTGATGCGCACGGGCGGCACCTGGGCAGCCCCTGCAGTTTCAGGTTCAAAACATGCCACAAGTTTGGTGGGCGTATCGGCAGTAAACACATAGGGGTTGGCCTCCACGTAGGAACCCTGCTTGGGCACCACGGTCACAATGGCCAGATCCAAGTATTGGTCGGAGCTGGTGGCCGAGTTCTGATGCACCTCCACCGCCACCGTGTTCTCCCCCTCGCGTAAAAGATAAGCGGGAATCTCGATCGTCACACGGTCGGGGTTACCCTCGGCATGCGTCGATGCATAGGAGTAAAAGTTAACCTGTCCGCCCGACATCTGGTAGCGGCAAGCCTCCACCCCATTGATGTATACGATGGCACCATCATCCACATGGAGGTTCAGCGCATAGCTTCCAGCAGGATTGTAGCCATCCAGCATAAAACTCGTGCGGAAATAGGTCGTGGGGTTCTTGTTGTTCGAGTCGTCGCCATACGACACGTAGGTGACGATGTCATCCTTGGCATAACCGAGGGGAGCGTTACCGCTTGCCCACGCCCTGTCATTATAATCGACATCCATCCACGATTCGCCATCGAGCGAACCTTGGTCGTAATACTTCCACATGTTGCCAAGGGGCATCACTACCTGTTGCTCGCCCACCTCGGCACTCCACCCCACAAAGCGGTAGCCCGCGGGAGCAACAGCTGTCAGCGTGAGTTCACGACCTTGAAAGGTGTAACCATCAATATAGCCCAACGGCAGCGGCAAGGAGTTGAGCGAAAGCGTTGCCTGCGGATGGTTGGACGATACAGAGAGAGCTACGTCGGCACCTAACGCAAACTGTCTGCGGAAGTGGTCGCGTAGGTACGAAGGTCGCTGGCGGTTGAAAGTCTTGAAACTCTCCACATGGCTCGAAGCGCTCCATGTGGTGTTCCATCGGTCGCGGTTATAGGGGAGTTCGTCGGCAATGAGCGCGTAGATGCTGTCGGCGATATGGTCGAAACGCTCGGGCAAGAACACCGAACCCAGACAGATGCTCATGTTGTCGATGAGCAATGCCTGAAACTCGGGCTGGCGCAGCAACCCCTGCATCAGTTCGGCCGTGTGCGCACCAAGCGCCTTATAGCCATTGAATCCATAGTTGCCATCGGTAAAGTGATTGAACGAGAGTTCGCCAAAGCCATTCTCTAGGTCGTAGAGCACCCAGCGGAACTTGCCGCCGTCACGATGGCGGAACAGCTTGAGATTATTTTGTGGCCAGTCCCAGTTGCCCGTCCAAAGTTCGGGCATCAGGTAGTTGACCAGGCCGTTGATATCCACCAGTTCGGCAATCTCGGCATACACCTCATCGTCGGGCAGTTGGGAAGCCAACTCCACCACATAATCGATAGCCTCGGTATCGCCCGCTTTTATTTGGTAGTATCCCACATCGTTCGGCACACGCTCAATCATGTCGATCTCCTCCTCGTCCCATCCGAAGTTCGAGTACACATATTGCGTATTGTTGCGTTCGCGCAGGTTGATGATGCCATAGTAGTCGCCATTGATATAGTGTACCGCAGGCTGGTAGCTCTGATACTCGATATCGAGTACCTCCGCCACAGTCATCTGCAGCAAGGCATCCTTCATCATCGAGTTGCTCCAATCGTTACCACCGTTACGTAGGAGAATGCTCTTGTATTTGAGTCCCGGTTTGCTTGGAAAGAAGGAGTAGTCGAACGAATTCATCAAGTCGTACTTCTTCTTGGCCGTCACCTTGAGCGACTTCATCGACGATCCGCGGCTCCATCCGCCACTGATAGCAATGTCGCACGGCTGCGACACCACGGCCTCGCCCTCCACAAAATACTCCATGTTGGCCGGACGGCTCCAATCGCGGTTCCAGTTGCGCGGACTATCACTTCCGTTGCCGGGGATACCGTTGGTACCGGTGGTATAGATACCATAGGTCGCATTCCACAGGTTAGCCTTGTCGGTCACAATCGACACCACAGGCAATGTAGGCAAATGGTCATCAAAGATGTAACTCTGCGTTACCACACGCGAAGGCAGATAGCCTTCGCCTACCGTCATGGCACGTACGATGGTGGTGGAGGTCAGCCGTTTGGTGCCGCTCCACTCGTCCGATTCCAGCGTAGGCTGTGTCGTGTCGATGGTGTAAAGCACACGCATCCCTTCGGGACATTTGAGGCGCAAGTTCACCTTATCGCCTTCGAGCGCCACACCTCCCTGAACGGTAAATTCAGGCTCGGGGCAACGCTCCGTAGCAAAAGAGGCTCCGTTATTGGATGCTGCGTGAGTGGGAAAGGCGCAGTACTCCCACTCATCGCCCGCATCAACCGTGCGGGCATACGATATGTCGGGCATGGCTACAGGATACTCCACCTCAGCCAGTTTGCGTCCGATGCGATCGGCAAAGAAGATAATGCCACCGTCGCAGTCGAGGTCAAACTTCATCTGCAGGGTATCGTTGGGCGCACCTCCTCCATAGAAGACTACATAGCCTTTCGAGGGTATGGTGATGTGTTGCGTGATGCGGAACTTGCGCAAGTTGCTGGCATCGTCGGACAGATAATATCCGTAGAGGTCCTGCGGGTACGACTCCGTGTTGTGCAGTTCGACCCATCCGCCGTAGTTCCATCCACGGTCCACGTGGCGTGTGTTCGACGGACACACCTCATTGATTACGATTTCGGCTTTTGCCGCAAGCATCACGCTCAGCACCAGCAGCAGCGCTTGCAGTCGCTTTGCCATCCCTCTCATGGTATTGTCGTTTTTTTGTTGTGTTTATTATTTCTGTTCTTTCTTCTTCTTCTCCACGATAGCGTCAATCACAGCCACGGCGGTGACGTTCACGATGTCGCGCACCGAAGCCTCCCAGTCGGTGAAGTGGATGGGTTTGTTCAATCCCATCTGAATGGGGCCAATCACCTCGTGGGCGTCGCCCATCATCTGCAGCATCTGGTAAGCCTGGTTGGCACTTGAGAGGTTGGGGAACACGAGCGTGTTCACCTCCTTGCCCTGAAGCTTGTTGAACGAGAACTTCTCGTCGCGCAACTTTCCGTTGAGAGCAAACTTAACCTGCATCTCACCATCGATGTCCCATTCAGGATACTCGCGGTGCAAGTACTCAATGGCCTCGTGCACAGAAGCCGGACTACCCGTTGTGTCGGTACCAAAGTTCGAGTACGACAGCATGGCGGTCACGGGCTTGTGGTTGAAGAACTGCACCGTGTGATTGGCCAGGCGGGCAATATCGATCAGAATCTCGGTATTGGGGTGACGGTTGATAAGGGTGTCGGCAAGGAAGTAAGTACCCTTCTTTGAGTTCACGATGTGCATGGTACCGAAAGTCTTGAACTCGTCGCGCACGCCAATCACCTCCTTGGCCACCTTGATGGTGTTGCTGTATTTGGTGTACAAACCCGTAATGAAAGCATCGGCCTCGCCCGTCTCCACCATCATCATACCGAAGTAGTTGCGTTCAAACATCTTGTCGTTCGACTCCTGGAAGTTGGCTCCCTGGCGGGCACGCTTCTCGGTAAGGATACGGGCATAGCGTTCACGGCGCTCGGCCTCACGGTCGTGGCGCAGGTTGATGATCTCAATGCCTTCAAGGCTCAGGTCAAGCTCCTTGGCCAATTTCACGATGCGCTCGTCGTTACCCAAGAGGATGGGGTGACAGATGCCCTCGGCCTTGGCCTCAACAGCAGCTTTGAGCATGGTGGGGTGGATACCCTCAGCAAACACCACGCGCTGGGGATTACTGCGAGCTGTATCGTAGAGCTGACGTGTGAGCTTACTCTCCTGACCCATGAGTTCGCGCAGCTGGGTTGCATAGGCCTCCCAATCGGTGATGGGTTTGCGTGCCACACCACTCTCCATGGCAGCCTTGGCCACAGCCATCGACACACTGGTGATGAGGCGGGGGTCAACAGGTTTCGGAATGAAGTATGAGGGACCAAACGAGAGGTTGTTCACATGGTAAGCCTCGTTCACTACATCGGGCACGGGCTGCTTGGCCAGGTCGGCGATGGCGTGTACTGCAGCCAGCTTCATCTCCTCGTTGATGGCCGTAGCCTGCGTATCGAGCGCACCGCGGAAGATATAGGGGAAACCGATCACGTTGTTGATCTGGTTCGGATAGTCCGAGCGGCCAGTAGCCATCAGCACATCGGGGCGCGATGCCATGGCATCGTCGTACGAGATCTCCGGTGTCGGGTTGGCAAGCGCAAACACGATAGGCATGTCGGCCATAGAGCGCACCATATCCTGCGACAGCACGTTACCGCGCGAGAGTCCGAGGAACACGTCGGCCCCCTTGATGGCCTCTTCCAGCGTGTGCACATCGCGGCGGTCGGTAGCGAAGAACTTCTTCTCCTCCGTCAGGTTCGGGCGGTCGCTGGTGATCACACCCTTACTGTCGAGCATCAGGATGTTCTCGCGGCGTGCGCCCAGGGCCACGTACAGCTTGGTGCACGAGATGGCCGATGCGCCAGCACCATTGACCACGATCTTCACCTCCTCAATCTTCTTGCCCGCTACCTGCAGGGCGTTGATGAGACCTGCCGAAGAGATGATGGCCGTGCCATGCTGGTCGTCGTGCATCACAGGGATATCGAGCTCCTCCTTCAGGCGGCGCTCAATCTCAAAGCACTCGGGCGCCTTGATATCCTCCAGGTTGATACCACCGAAGGTAGGCGCAATGGCCTTCACAGCTTGGATAAACTTCTCGGGATCCTTCTCGTCCACCTCGATGTCAAACACATCGATGCCGGCATATATCTTGAACAGCAGACCCTTACCCTCCATCACGGGCTTACCGGCGAGCGTACCTATGTCGCCCAATCCGAGCACAGCCGTACCGTTCGATATCACAGCCACCAGGTTACCCTTGGCGGTGTAGTCGTAGGCAGTCTGCGGATTCTTCTCAATTTCGAGACATGGCTCAGCCACACCGGGTGAGTAGGCGAGCGAAAGGTCTGTTTGTGTACTATAAGGTTTAGTGGGAACCACCTCAATCTTTCCCGGCTTACCCTGCGAGTGATACAGCAAGGCAGCCTCTTTGGTTATCTTTGTCATCTTTTCAATAGTTAAATAAACTAATACGGTACAAAGATACGGATAAACGAGCGAAATACAAAGTTTACTTTGATATTTCTCAGCGAGTGAAAGTACCTAAAAGCAGCGAAGCTGATTAAAGGTACGAATAAACGAGCGAGGGCAAAGAATAGTATGGTTGGTTTCATTGTCGTTACTATTTTTATGTATTCCTTATTCGTTTGCTACAGTTTTTCTTTGTCCAAACTGCAGTTTGGAGCCTTCCAAATTCCAGTATTTCTTTATCCAAATTCATTCCCTATTTTTATCAGGATTTATCAAGCCTTTGACAAAAAATTATCATAGGCTTGATAAAATTTTGTCACTACTGTGATAATCTTTTGTCACAGGCTTGATAAATTCTTCTTTGTAGTGCCAACTTATTTAGTATTTGTATTCTTAGTTTCCACTCTTAACCACCTCTGCCGGATACTCGCATCATATATCCACCAAGTGATGGGTGCTTGCTTCACGTATTGCGCCACCCACTGCTTCATGATGATGTTGCCTATGGGAAAAGCTACAGCCGAGGCGGCAACCACGATAAGGACAAAGAATATGGTAGGTTATTCGAGATTTATCTCTTTAGGATTGTCGCCATATTTGTTTGTCCCAGGTTGGCTATCCTGGCAGTACCACACGAGTAGTACGATGGAGTAGACAAGGAGGGGGATAGTAAATATAAGTAGTTTGGCTATACCTCCGAGTAAGGCTGCAGAAGTTATTGCATAGCCAGTTCCCGTTATGGCTGTAGCTAAATATCCTGTCGTTATCACTATCGTCCATACGACTTCGGCTATCAAGAAGGCTCCGTACCACCAACCGCTACGCCCGGTGTCGTGGAGGCGTCGTATGGTCACTGCCAACGTGGCAAAGCCACAAAACAGTGCCGCTGCAATACAGACAAAGATGAATAGTAATGTTAATACCCTTGACGTATCGGGAATTAAATTTTCACATAGACTGGTGGCAAGATAAAGAATGGAGACAAAGAGGGTCCACCACCAATATTCTGAGCGACGGGCACGTCCCTTAAATTCAAACGCCTTGCTTGAACACACTTTCACGGCTTCAAAAAAGCCCATAAGAGATTTTGTCATAATGCTATAATATTTATTGTTAAATTGTTAAATAAATTGTCTTTTCTTTGTTGTCCTTCCTGATAACAGCGATATGATAAACTACGCCATAATTTCACAATCACAGCGTAGTTTGGTCTGACCATTCTTTTTGTATCACTTTAATTTATTTTACAACGAGATCTCGTTTGGTGTATTCGAAGAGGAATTGGTTTTGGCGTAGCTCGTCGATGTCGAGATTCATGATCGATTGTCCTTTCCAATTAGCACCCCACGCCTCGAAGGGTTCGCCATCGGGTTCAATGAACGAAATGCGTTGGGCCTCTGCTGATAGGGGGGCAAACACGTGTAGGAAGGCGATGTGGTCGCCCGAATAGCCATCCATCCAGAAAAGGTGGCTATTGCTGGGGAGTCCTGACGTCTCGATGAGTGGGTATTTATTGCCATGCTCGTCGACGAGAAGCGTGCCGGGGTGAATGCCGAAATATTCGCGCATCCAGTTCTGCTCGTGGGCACAGGCAAGGTAGGTAGCCTCGGGGGTAAGCCACAGAGCCATGGTGCCTTCGTCGACAGGCTTTATCATGTGCGGGTCGGTGTATACGGCCCAGGTATCCCAGTTGTCCTTGTTGTAGTTGGCCTCGGGCTGCGTGAGTCGGGGGGCATGGAATTTAGGGGGTGCGTCGTAGCGGCGGGGTTGCTTAGCCGTGCGGTCGATCTTTGCTTTCATGCCGCGCATGTGCCAGGTGGGTACGCCATATAGGGCTATATCGGTAGTGGTGGCAGGTAGTTTGGGGAAGTAGATTTGGAAGTCGAGCACGGCAGCGGTATCGGACCTTACGCCAAAGTTTCGGCTCATGCAGTCGGGTACGCTGCGTATGGCGCGATAGTTCTTGCCTGTGGAGAGGTCTACGATGGCGGTCTCTTCGGATGCGAGCCAAAGGTTTTTCAGTTCGCCTGCCTGAACATCCATATAGCAGTGCAGCACGGTGTGATCACCTTCGTCGGTAAGGCTCCATGAGATGCCTATGATTCCTCTTCTTTCGGAAGAGGCATATGTAGCGCCCTTCTCTGCTGTGGGCACATCATCGAACCACAGGGGCGATTCTTGGTTGTCCCAATCGGCTTCGTTGCCCCAGATGATGGTTGTCTTTTGTGACTGTTCGTCGTATCGGGTTTGGGGTGCGAAAATCATGTAGGTGGCTTTGCTCGATGCTATCACTTCTTGGCCTTGCAGGTAGGGGTTGACAGCAAGGGACGAGGCGGGCCTTCTGTAAGGGATGAATGTACCCGTCATCAAGTATGTGGATACAAGGGCAAGGGTGGCCAATACGGCTAAACTGACAATGATAATCTTTAGTGTCTTCATATTGCGAGTGTGTTAGAACTTGTAATAGGCGTATCTGTTGTTGCCAACAATGTGGCGGTCTCTATATTCGGTATAATTTGCGTTTGAGACAATCACCCCTTCAGGTACGTTCACTCCATAAAGAAAGGTGTTGCCGCCTATCTTCTCGGCCATCCATATGTGGTGGCGGCCTTCGCGCAGGTCGTTCAGCTCGAAGTGAAACTGCGACTGCGACAGGTGGAGTTGATAGCCCGGGCTCGTGTTGTCATAACAGCAGGCGACTTGCAGGAGGCGTCCAAAGACGTCGACCTTCATCTCATCGGGGAACACGTAGAGATAGTTGGCGACATCGGCGGTGGAGGTATTGTCATACAATTCCTGCTCAATGCCATAGTAGCCTGCAAGTTTTACGATAAACTCATCTACAAGCGCGGGGCTCCGATAGGCGGTGTCGCCGATAGAGGCATAGAGCACCTGCGTATCTCCTGCCAAGAACGGGGCGGGCATGTAGTTTTTTGCGCTACGCAATGTGTAGCCTACAATGACTGCTACGGCTATGCATGCAGCCACGGACGGCCACATCCAGCGCGGTGATGATGTGGGGCGGTGAGGCTGCTGTGTTTCCACACGCTCCATCAGTCGTCCGTTGAGGTCGGCGGGCATCTGCGGACACTTGCCGGCTCGGCGGGCGAGGGCTTCGCGCAAGTTTGCATCGTGGTGTGCGTTGGGGGTTATGTCCTTATGGTTCATTGTGGAGTGATTGAATTATTCTATATAGTTTTTGTCTTGTTCGGGTCAGGCGCGAAGCTACGGTAGAGGGGTTCGAGTCTGTAGCATAGGCGATGTCTTTGATGCTCATATCATCGTAGTAAAACATCGTGATGAGTACCAACTCGTCGGGAGGAAGATGTTCCAATGCCCTTTCTATGGTTTGTATCGTCTGCTCGTCCTGTTGGTTGAATACTTGTGCCAGCGTTTCATCCTGTATGCTATCGAGGTCTACATCGCGGTCGTCGACGTAGATGATCGGTGGTTTGCTGCGCCGTACAAAGTTGAGCGACTCGTGGTAGGCAATACGGCTGATCCATGTAGCAAGTGAGGCTTGGCGGCTGTCGTACGACTCGATGCTGCGGAACACCTTGATGAAGACGTCTTGGTAGACCTCCTCGGCATCCTCCTGGCAGGTGACGATACGGGCCACTTGACCAAATACCATCTCGCCGTAGAGTTGGAGCACGCGTTGTTGTGCTTGCTTGTTTTGCTTGCGCACTCCGCGTATGAGTATGTCAGTCTCGATATTCATTCCTATTCTGTGTCGCTTTCACTCTTATATACACGAGAAAGAACGAAACATTGCATCATTCCTTAAAAAAAGACAAAAAAACACACTGAGCTTCCCATCGCACCAAGAAGGTGACGGATTGGCTCAGTGTAGAGGATATTTCGTCATCAGCACCAATAACCGCCTGGCCTACTCTTGGGCAAACCTGATCTGCTGGGCGGCGACGAGGCGGTCGTAGCGGCCGCCGAAGGGGCGGTGGTAGATATATACCTGATACGCGTTTTCGGCTTCGTAGGAGTCGCCTTCAACGGGGGCAGTGAAGCCGCGCGACGAACCATCAGGAACCCAGAGGTACTGGTAGTCGTAAGCACCTTGCTTGAGCATGACGGTAGCTTCGTAGGCGCGTTCAACGTCGTTGTAGGTGGCCTCGTAGGTGGGGGTGAAGTCGTTGTAGGTGAAGTCGCCCGAGAGGTAGAGCTTGCCGCCCGTGCGACGCGGCATATCGAGACGGAAGTGAACGAAGAGGTAGTCGGCCTCGATGTTGGCATCGTCGGCCAGGTTGTAGCGTACCAGGTAGCGGCCGTCGTGGTCGGCATCGAAGCTGTAGTGGCGGCGCTGGACATCGGGTATCAGGGCGGCATGGAAGTAGGGCTCGAAATAGGTGATCTTGTCGACTCCCTGCGTGGCGTAGTGCATGTTGATGACCTCGAAGCGGCGATACTCGTTGCCGCCAGGGAAGATGAGCTGCGGGTTGTGGGTGTACTCGGCACGACCGGCCGAGAGGTGGGTGGGCTTGAGGGCGCTGACGCAGTTGTCGGTGCGACCGTTTTGATAGACGTAGGGCTTGATCTCGGCCACGGGGTCGATGACTTCGTCGGACTTGTAGTTCACTACAAAGGATACTTGCTGATGGCGCTCGTGGGTATCGATGTCAGTGTTGCCGGTGACGGTGGTTGCAAGCGCCATGCGGGGCTCCACGATGCGGAAGCAGGCTACAGCCACGGGCTTGTCGCCGGTGTGGTCATCCTCGTCAAGATAGATCTCTACCCGGTAGTTGCCTGAGACCTTGAACTGGATGTCGTCGTTGGGGAGGTCGAGGCGGTAGTGGGTATAGAGCAGGGTGGTATTGAGCGAGTTCTCGTAGTCCTCGATGGGCTGGTTATTGAAGCCATCCATATAGTCGACCTCAAAGAGGTCGGAGGGGGTCCAGTCGGCATTGCAATGCACGATGCGGTAGACGAAGCGGTGGTAGTCGTGCGAGAGGTGGTCGAACGAGATGCTCACCCAGTCGTCGGTGCCGAGGGTGATGACTTCATCGAGCAGCCAATCGTCGTTGACCACGGTCTGCAGGGTATGTATCATGGGGTGATATACCTTGTTGCTCTGCGCATGGAGGGTGATACTCGTTATGAATAGGAGTGCTGCGGTGATGATGTTTATCAGGTGGCGCTTCATAGTTATCTGCGTTGGTTTGACAAAGGTAATAAAAATCCGAGCAAATTCTAAAACTTTTTGTATCTTTACACCATGAAACAATGGATATTGATGTTATGTTTGCTATGCGGATACGGGGAGAGCATCCTTGATGTGGCTCGGCGATTCCTCGGCGTGCCCTATGTAGCGGGCGTACTGGAGGGCGACGTGGAGCGGCTGACGGTGGATACGACGCAGTTGGACTGCACCACCTTCGTGGAGCTGACCGTGGCCCGATGGCTTGCCTCGCAGGGCGACAGCACCTGCTTCGACGAACAGGTGCAGCGCATGCGCTACAGGGAGGGTGTGGTGGATGGTTACTTGTCGCGACTGCACTACTTTACCGATTGGGTGGAGGTGAACGCGTTGCGCGGGGTGTGGAGCGAACTGACACCAGCGGAGAGCGATGCGCACCTATGGGCGACGGACACGCTGACGCTCTCGTTCATGAGCACTCACCCACAAAGTTACCCTTACCTGAAGGCACACGCCTGGGCGGTGGATTCGATGCGGCACATCGAGGCCGGCTATCACAAGCAGCCTGTGCACTACATAAAGAAATCGGTTCTTGACCTCGGGCCCGACCAGCTACCCATCCGCAATGGCGATATCCTCGCACTGGTGACGACCATCGAGGGACTTGACGTGACGCACCTGGGCTTTGCCGTGTGGAAAAACGGCAACCTGCACCTGATGCATGCTTCGATGGGTCATGGCATGGTGGTGACGGACGAGCGCACGCTATACGATTATCTCAGTAGGCGCAAGAGCTGTCCAGGAGTGAGAGTGGTGAGAATGGTGAATGGTGACTTAGTCGGATCTCGGCTGCGCTCGCTGAGAAACCCCAAGTGCACTTGAAACTCCTTTGGGAAACTGAAGTTAATGGTGCTAAAGCACGCTCTTCGGAGGAACTAAAGTTAAAGGGCGGCAAGCAGCACTCCTCAGGGAAGCTGAAGCCTCCTTCGTCGCAGACCAGTGCTCATCACGCATTGGCATCGCAAGCAACGCTATCATTGCTTTCAGCGGCCTAAAGGTTCCGCGTCGGCACTGGCACGAGCTTTCAATTCTCAATTTTCAATTCTCAATTCTCCTTCATCCCAGTGCCACATCAAGCACCATCATGATGACAAAGCCGAGCATGACGCCCCAAGTGCCAGCATGGGGATATTCGCTGATGTTTGAGTCGGGGATGAGGTCTTCGGCTACGACAAATATCATGGCACCGGCGGCGAAGCCGAGCATCCAGGGATGCATCACTGCCACCTCGGAGGCGAGCACGTAGCCCACAACGGCAGCTATGGGCTCGACGGCACCGCTACCCATACCGAAGAGGAAGGCTTTATGCTTGCTGCGAGTGGCTACCTTCATAGGGAGAGCAATGGCTGCACCCTCGGGAAAATTCTGTATGGCCATACCGATGGCAAGACCCAATGCGGCATACATAGCGCCGGGGTCACCACTCACGGATGCTGCACCGAAGGCAAGACCCACGGCCAATCCCTCGGGGATATTGTGTATGGTGACGGCAAGGAACAATCGGGTGCTCTTGTGTACCTTCATGTGAGGGCCTTCTTCGTGGCCCGTACCTGCATGGAAGTGGGGCAACACATGATCGAGCAGCACGAGAAACAGGCCGCCCAACAGGAAGCCTACGGCTGCAGGTACCCAAGCCCATGCACCGAAGGAGGGCTCGGCAGCATCAATGGAGGGAATAAGCAGCGACCACACGGATGCTGCAATCATGACTCCGGCTGCAAAACCAAGGATAATGGCGTTGGTGCGCTTGGGGATATCGTGCTGGAAGAGATACACCATAGCCGAACCTGCTGTGGTGGCAAGAAAGATGAGGGCGAAGCCGATGAGGGTGAGCATGATCCAATTGAAGATTAAGATTTATAAATTAAGAATTGCGGCCAGACCTATTGGGTATGGAAGAAAAAACACCCGACCAACAGGGATGGTTGGTCGGGGTGTATGAAAAATCCGTTGAAGGGATATTACTTTGCAGCTTCAGCGTTGGCAGCGTCGATCATTGCCTGGCTAGCATACATGTAAACCTCTACGCGACGGTTCTGAGCGCGACCCTCTTCTGTGTCGTTAGAAGCAACGGGCTGGCTGTAGTTCATACCGAGAACGTCCTTGAGCTGGTTAGCAGCAACACCCTGTGCCTTCAAGAAGTCGGCAACAGCCTTGGCACGCTTCTCAGATACTGACTGGTTGGCCTTCTCTGTACCTACGTTGTCGGTGTGACCGAGGATAGCAACGTCAGCATCGGGAGTAGCCTTCAATACCTCGGCAAACTTAACGAGGCTTGCCTCAGCGTCAGCGCTCAACTTAGAGCTGTTGAAATCGAAGAGGATACCTGAATCGAAAGTAACCTTTACAGCGGGGAGGCCGTTTACCTCAACAAGCTGTACCTGAGCACCTTCAACCTGCTTTGCAGCCTCAGCAGCCTTATCCATCTTGCGGCCGATGAGCGCACCTGTAGTAGCACCTACTGCAGCACCAACTGAAGCACCTACGATCTTACCGGTGTTGCTGTCGCTGTTGCGGTCAGCCCAGTAACCGATACCCAAACCTACTGCTGTACCTGCTACGGTACCGATTGTTGTACCCCAACCTGTGTTCTTCCAACTGCCGCATGAGCTAAGGAGCAATGCAGCACACATGCTTAATGCAAAAGCTTTCAATTTCATAGTGTAATTTTTTTTATGTTAATAAAATGTTAGTAAATGTTTTCGTTTTGCAATTTTTCTGTCGAAATATGTCGCGAAAGTACGAAAAAAATTGAGATATCACCATAATTTCTAAAAAAAAGAAGATAAAAACGGTAAAAAAAATATAATTTTGCATTTCCAAAGTAGGGCATACGGAAAATTATGCCCTACGACACAAAAATAGCATAAATATATTATAAGTAAATATGGCAAAAGAACTGAAAGAACTGACCAAGCGCAGCGAGAACTACTCGCAGTGGTACAACGACTTGGTAGTAAAAGCCGACCTCGCTGAGCAGTCGGCCGTGCGTGGATGTATGGTTATCAAACCCTACGGATACGCTATCTGGGAAAAGATACAACGTCAACTCGACGATATGTTTAAGGCTACCGGACATGTGAACGCCTATTTCCCCTTGCTCATCCCGAAATCATACCTCTCTCGCGAAGCTGAACACGTAGAGGGTTTTGCCAAGGAGTGTGCCGTGGTGACACACTACCGCCTGAAGAACGATGCCGAGGGCAACGGTGTAGTAGTTGACCCCGCCGCACGACTTGAGGAGGAACTCATCATCCGCCCCACTTCGGAGACTATCATCTGGAGCACCTATAAGAACTGGATCCACTCATACCGCGACCTGCCTATCTTGTGCAACCAGTGGGCTAACGTAATGCGTTGGGAGATGCGTACCCGCCTGTTCCTACGCACAGCCGAGTTCCTCTGGCAGGAGGGCCACACCGCTCACGCTACACGCGAGGAGGCTGAAGAAGAGGCTATGCGCATGATCAACCTCTATGGCGAATTTGCCGAAAAGTACATGGCTGTACCCGTAGTGAAGGGTGTGAAGAGTGCCAACGAGCGCTTTGCCGGCGCACTGGACACCTACACCATCGAGGCATTGATGCAGGATGGCAAGGCGCTGCAGAGCGGTACATCGCACTTCCTCGGGCAGAACTTTGCCAAGGCTTTCGATGTGCAATACGTGGATAAGGAGAACAACATGCAGTATGTGTGGGCAACCTCATGGGGTGTATCGACCCGCCTGATGGGTGCGCTCATCATGGCTCATTCTGACGACAACGGTCTCGTGCTTCCTCCAAAGCTCGCTCCCATCCAGGTGGTTATCGTGCCCATTTACAAGAACGCCGAACAACTCGCCGCTATCGACGCCAAGGTGGAGGGTATCGCTGCCAAGTTGCGTTCAATGGGCATCAGTGTGAAATATGACAATGCCGACAACAAGCGTCCGGGCTTCAAGTTTGCCGACTACGAGCTCAAGGGTGTACCCGTGCGTCTTGTGATGGGTGGACGCGACCTCGAGAACAACACCATGGAGGTGATGCGCCGTGACACGTTGGAGAAGGAGACCATCTCATGCGATGGCATCGAGGAATATGTTGTAAAGTTACTCGACGAGATTCAGGAGGGAATATACCGCAAGGCACTCGCCTACCGCGAGGAACACACCGTAGCTGTGGACACCTACGATGAATTCAAGGCTCAGATTGAGAAGGGTGGCTTCGTGCTGGCTCACTGGGACGGCACCCCCGAAACCGAGGAGCGCATCAAGGAGGAGACAAAGGCTACGATCCGCTGTATCCCCTTCGAGGGCGACACCACTCCGGGTACCTGTATGGTTACGGGCAAGCCTTCGGCACGCCGCGTACTGTTTGCAAGAGCTTACTAACAAACAGATTAAGCGATATAGAAAAATGCCGTGCTTCGATGCACGGCATTTCTTTTTATCACGAAAATCAATTCAGCATTCATCATTCACCATTCAGCATTCATCATTCAATTCGCTTGGCTGCCTTTCGAGCCTCTCTAGCAACTCTCTTAGCCTCACGCTTGGCCTCCCTGGCTACCTTCCTGGTAACCTTATCGTTCTTACGGGGAATGAGATAGCTGAAGTCGCGCTGAAAAAGCAGGCCGATGCCTTGTGTGGTGAGTGAGGTCTTGGTAAAGTAGCGATCGTTGGTCTTGTTGTAACCCTTCAGACTGAGGTCGCTGCGCAAGAGGTAGCGTATATCAAAGTCGCCCACGAAGTTGGAGGCATACATGGGATTGTCGCGATAACCGAAGTTTCCGTTGATGAGCAGACGATTGTCGAGCAGGCGGCCTTCGAGGATACCCTGAACCTCCATGTTGGCCATGGGATCGTCGATACCGGTCATCATGTTCTCGGTGCGTATGTTACTGGCCAGGTTCCAATTGTCGCTACTAATGATGCCTGAGAGCAGGTTGTTGATTTGTCCCGAGATGGTGTTGCCCAAGAGGTTTTCCATACCACCTACGGCATCAATGCCGGGGTTCTGTGCCAAGTCCATGGTGTAGAACTTCCTCACACCAAGCAGATAGATAAACTGCATGCTCATCTGTTCCTCGGTGCTGGTGTAGCTACGCACAATCGCCTTCTCCTCCTCGGTACCTTGAGGCAGTTCCAGGTCGAACACCAACTCAGGAGCCTCCAGGGTGCCTCCGATGCGGAGTAGACAATTCACACGCACACTGCCCGTAGCATCAGGGGTTAGATCCTTCAGCGGCACCGAGTTTACCACATGGCGCGCCACGATGTCGAGGCGTGAGTTCATGGGATCGCCATCGAAGGTAACCGTACTGCCTCTGAGCACTTCAAAGTCCTTGTTGATAACATCTTGCAGACTCAGTCGATAGCCTCCATGATCTACTGTATAGGTTCCATACAGATTGATATCGTCATCTTTGATATCAATCTGCAGTTCGCCACTTCCCGTGACACTGATATGGTCGTCAACGGCTTGGTTCATGACCAACTTCAGCGTTGCATCGGGAGTAATGCTGGCTACGATATCGAGTTCGAGTGTTTCGCTCGGACGGGCTGCTCTGCGGCGCATGCGGGTGGTTGTAGTAGTGCTTATAGTGGGCGTGTTGCGCTTCGAGGCACGATCACGGAAGGTGATGAAGCTTTCGCTTGATGTGACATCGGGGTTAACAAGATTCAAAGCAAAAATGGATCCCTTCTCAGGCTGCGCCATGATATCCACCTCCAACGGTTTACCCGGGCCTCCATTCACATGCACCTCGCCTGTGCCAAAGATGGTGGTATAGAAGTTGTCGCTACCGGTATCGGGAAGGTCAATACCCAAGAGGTTTTGCGCATCGACGTAGAGGTCGTAAGCGAATGTACGCAGGTCGTCGTGCTCTACCACACCGTTAACGATTCCCTTCTGTCCGCGCTGGTCGTAAGCCTCGATACCTCTAAGATAAATATGTGCAGGCTCAAAATGAAGTGTATCCTTAAAGCGGTAGGTAGCGCAGGTGGGAATGAGGCGAAACTCTGCATCAGTAAGCAAGGCGCCCTCAACGATATCAAGCTCATCCAAAGGGCCTGCAATAACAATATTTCCACTTGCATTACCCTTTACATCGGACATAAAATTCTTGAGCAATCCGTTGAGGAACAAGACATTGATACTATCAGCATCAATATCGAGACGTAGCTGACGGTCGGCAAGGTCAGCATAACCACTCACCACACTAACGCGTTGCGGGACCTCAGACACATCGGCTATAAAATCCAAGCGAGTGGAGTCCTGATTCCAGTAGGCATGGGCAATGGCATCGCCCATCAAGCCATTACAGAAGGTGAAGTCCTGCGCATCAATACGGGCATCGACGTAGGGGGTCTCTGAATAGAGATTGGCAAGATCTACATAGCCGCTCACATTACCTCCGAAGGATATACCCTTGAGTTTAGCAAGAGTTAGCAGATAATTTAAATCAAGGTTGTTAACCTTAACACGCAACGTATCTACCGAATTATCAGCCACGCTGCCATCGATGGTGAGAAACTGATCGCCACCATGCTCAAAACGGAAATCACGTATCGAGATATTCTCGGGAGCAATTTCAGCCCTGAAGGGATACAGCATCCACTGCGAGTGATTGATTGTGGTGTGCGAACTGTCTGTCTGCACCTGCGCCACAAGGTCGCCCTCCTCATCAAGGGCAAAGCCCACCTTGGCATAGAAGGCTCCATCGAACAGTGCCTCGGGATCGGTTTCCCACATCAGGCCGAGGTTCACCATGTCGTCGTTGGCATTGGCCAACAGATTCACGGAGGTACTCACCGCATCGTCACTATGCTGCGTACCGCTTACATAGGCATTCAGTCCGTTCTCCGAAGGTTCGCACCGTACACCGATATTACTGAGCAACATGCCGTTGAATTCGACTTGCGGGACACTAGCCTGCAAACTGAAATCTTGGGTGTGGTCATTAATGAAACCCTCAATATTGACAGCTTGGCGTATCTCAACAGGCAAGAGCAGAAACTCTTGCAAAGGACTGAGGTTATGTATCTTGAAGTTTGCCGTACAGATATTATCGGTATGCTTGTGCCCTTGGGCGCAATCGCTGCACACCGAGGGCAAATAGCGATGCAGATGCGAGAGCACGCTGTGGTAGAGCGACTCGTAGGTAAAGTCGCCACGCACCGACCCCTCCATGAAATCAGAACTGAGCGAGAGCATCTGTTCTTCGGGATCGGTGGAATAGAGTGCTATCTGCTTGATGACATAATCCTCGGTGCCCTTATGGAGCGTAAGGCTGTCGAGACTTACAAAACCCGTCAGATGATTGACATCGGCTCCAACTCCATCTGCATTAACACGCACGCTGAAAAGCTTATCCTCGTGCATCTCTATCAGATTCATCGCATGAAGGTTAAGGCTATCGGCCTGAAGAGTAAGCCGGTAGGCCGGAGCGACTTTTGAAGGAGTATAGCGGCTTTCGAGTTGGAAACGTCCATTAGGATCTTCCAAACGGATATCGCAACCCACTGACTGGGGATTGTAATGTCCATCGAACGCTATATATTGGTAACTGTAGTCCAGCAATTGCATCTTGGTTGCTTGCCCACTGAAGGTTCCCTGTATAGGGAATGGGCCGGACTCAGAATCAAAATCGTAGGCTCCTTCAGCTTCGAGCACGAGGTTGGTCTTTACGAGTGGACTCGACGGAACGACCTGACCTACATGAACATCCGTACCGGTGAGAGAGGTGAAAAAGTTACCCTCCCGATCCATCGTGGCATGAGCTTCGACTGAGCCCACATCGGTTGCTACTGAAAGGTTGACATCGGCCAATCCGTTTTCGCACTTGGCATCTCCCCTGGCTGTGACACCACCGACACGGACGACCTCCTGGGGTATGAAACCGTACACCTCGGGGGCGCTGGCCTCAAGCATGCTCCATAGGTGGGGAGTGAGACGGGCCTCGTGCAAGGTGACCTGGGCATTGGCGACCTGTCTGTTGCGCAGCGAAACTGCGCCATCGGCCTTGAATACCAAATCCTTATGATGGCTCTGAACGCCCAACTCCTTGATATTGATACGCGAAGCGTTACCGATGAAGTCTGCACTCAGATATATCTTCTCATCCAGTCCCTTCACCTGAGGCAATATCCAAGCAAAGTCGCTGGGTGTGACATAGGATGATTGGGTGCGCCCCTTCACGATGATGCTCTCGGCAAACTTATCGGGCGAATAGCTTGCCCAAACTGTATCCAAGCGCAAAGTGGTATGCGGCATATCGAGACGGAAATTGGCCAACGTGGCTCCATGATGATTACCCACAAGGCGGAAGTAAAGGTCATCGACCTGAAGGCCCGAACGCTCGACAAATTCCAACTGGCGTACCATCACGCTGAGCGTGTCGCTGGTGAAGGCTTTTAGCGACAGGTGTGCCGACAGGTCGTTGACTGCAATATGATGAGGATCAAACTCTGACTTAGCTGGCATGGAATGTACATCGTACCGGATATTGGCATGGCGAATTAGCAACGAATTGATACGGAGATTAACCTTCGACAACTCGCGTTTCTTCTGCTTATCGGAAAAGGCGTCAATCAAGAACCGGAAGTTGGCCTCACCATCCTCTGCATCTTGATATATAACGATATTGGGATTGAACAAACGGATGTTGCGTATCGAAATCTGCTTGTGTTTGAC
Source organism: Bacteroidaceae bacterium (assembly GCA_045660385.1). Taxonomy (GTDB): domain Bacteria; phylum Bacteroidota; class Bacteroidia; order Bacteroidales; family Bacteroidaceae; genus UBA1189. Next base: position 44,149 of record JAZRDT010000025.1, read on the forward strand.
AAGCGGCGTCCACTCCACTTTTGCCGCTACCCTATCGACCGAAAGCAGGTGTTCACCCTCCTGGTCATCAATTTCCAAACTGTCAATCACAAGGTCGTTCGGAAACAGCCAATGCACCCCAGCCAAATCAACACGAGTACCAATACGGTTCTCCAATTCGGTAGCCAATATCACAGACACCCGACGCTGCACCCTCGGGGAGTTCAGCAACACGGTGGCGACTACGACAAGGATTGCCGCCAGGCTCAACACGAACTGTATGTATCGTCTTCTCTTTATTTTCACTTTACTATAAGTGCATATTAGTTGACAAAATTAGTGCATGGCAATAGAAAAAGCAAATTTATTTTCATTTTTCCCCCATCGTTTCCAAAAAATCACACCAAGCCCCGTAGCACCACAAATAAATCAGCATAAAGTTTCGCTATTCGTAAATAATTGTTAACTTTGCACGAATTTTGTATATTCAAGTTAACTAACTATTATAAAAGTTATGCCAGAAGTAATTAAATTACGAAAAGGCCTAGACATTAAACTCAAAGGCACAGCCGAGAAGGAGTTGGTAGCAGTTAAGGCTGCTCAAGCGTATGCGCTTGTACCCGATGACTTCGTGGGTGTTACTCCCAAGGTAATAGTTGCCGAGGGCCAGCATGTCAAGGCCGGGGAAGCTTTGTTTGTAGACAAGAAGCGTCCCGAAGTGAAGTTCGTGAGTCCTGTTTCGGGCACAGTAGCTGCGGTTAACCGTGGTGCACGCCGTAAGGTGATGAGCATCGTCGTTACCCCCGATGCAAAGCAGGAGTACGCCGAATTTGGTGTGAAGAGTGTCCATTCACTCAATGGTGAGCAAGTAAAGCAGGCGTTGCTCGACAGCGGTATGTTTGCGTTCCTCCGCCAACGTCCCTACGACGTGGTGGCCAACCCCAACAGCCGTCCTAAGGCAATCTTCGTATCTGCATTCGACAGCAAGCCCCTCGCTCCCGACTTCGAGTATGTAATCAAGGGCAATGAGGCCGATTTCCAGGCTGGTCTCAGCGCACTCGCCAAGATGGCTCCCACCTACCTGGGCGTCAGCGGAAAGCAGACACATCTCAATATCGTGGATGCAAAGAACGTAGAGATCAATGTGTTCAAGGGTAAGCACCCCGCTGGAAACGTAGGCGTTCAAATCAACCACATCAACCCCATCAACAAGGGTGAGATTGTATGGACCGTAGGTGCAGAGGAGACAATCTTCATCGGCCGCCTGTTCAACAAGGGTATCGTAGACCTCACACGCACCATTGCAGTTGCCGGTTCGCAAGTTGAGAACCCTGCATACAGCAAGGTTGTGCTCGGTGCTCAGATCAGCAGCATCGTAGAGGGTCGCATCAAGGGTGGTTGCGTAAACCGTATCATCAACGGCAACGTGCTCACTGGCCCCGCGACAACAGAGGAGGGCTACCTCGGCGCATTTGCCAACATGGTGACCATTATCCCCGATGGCAGCGACAAGCATGAAATCCTTGGTTGGGCTATGCCTCGCTTCAAGGAGTTCAGCGTAAGCCGCGCTTACTTCAGCTTCCTCTGTCCCAATAGAGAGTATGTGCTCGATGCACGTCTCAAGGGTGAGGAGCGCCATATGATCAACTCTAACGAGTACGACAAAGTGTTCCCCATGGATATCTACCCCGAATACCTCATCAAGGCAATCATTGCCGGCGACATCGAGAAGATGGAGGCTGCAGGTATCTACGAGGTGGCTCCCGAAGACTTTGCCCTGTGTGAATTTGTAGATTCGTCTAAACTTGAGCTGCAGCGCATCGTTCGCGAAGGACTGATGAAGCTCCGCTCTGAAATGGAATAAGCTATGGGATTGAGACAATTTGTAGACAAGATTAAGCCGAACTTCGAGAAGGGTGGCAAGCTCCACGCTTTCCGTTCAGTGTTCGGCGGGTTCGAGACATTCCTCTTCGT
>JAZRDT010000026.1:0-7342 GCA_045660385.1 Bacteroidaceae bacterium
GTAGAGCTGCCATCCGCTGCGCTGATAAACTCGCACTCGCTGAGCGAGCGCTCAGCATTCATGCCGCCTAGGTACACCACGCCGCCAGGGACCTGTACGCTAGCTCCGTAGGCTTTGGGGTAGTATACTTTCTGGCCTCCGTCGGCGCAGGGAACGTCGGGGAAGTTGCATCCGCCATAGGTGGATAGTTCTCCCTTCAGCCATCCAGCATAGTGGCCAGACACGGCCTTTTCAAGAGGTGTTGCAGGGGTTACAGATACGCGGTTCTGCGCCATGCTGAGCAGGGTGCAGAGGAAAATGAGGGGAAGGAATAGGATACGTTTCATAAGGTCCCTTACTTGGTTAGTTCCTTACACAATTCGTACGACTTGATCATCATGCGGGGGATGTGGAAGGGACCCTTGAAGATGTTGCCCTTGGCGGGCTGTGCCACGGTGCCGTCGCGATGCAGGTAGCCATACCACTCGCCATACTCGCTATCGGGGAAGTGGGCATAGGTCCACTCGCTGATCTTGCGGTGCATCTCGATATACTTCTCATCGCCCGTAGCCTCGTAAGCATAGAGCGTGGCGATGATGGCTTCGGTCTGTGGCCACCAGAACTTCATGTCCTGTGAGTAGTCCTGAGGAGGCAGGCTACGGCAATCGCGGAAGTTGATGATGCCGCCATACTGCTCGTCCCATCCCCACTTCCATGACCAGTCGAGAATCTCAAGTGCACGTTGGGTGATCTCCTTGTCCCAACCTCGATGCTTGGCCTCTTCGAGCATGAACCATGCGGTTTCGATACAGTGGCCAGGATTGATGACACGGCCATTGATGGTGTCGATGAACTCACCGTTGGGGCCTACCATCTCGAGCAATGCCTTGAACTCGGGCTTGACAAAGTCTTTCAACGACTCCAGTGACTCGTCAATCTGCTGGTCGAGCACGGGGTCACTGATCACCTCGCGGATGCGTGAGGCGGTGTTGATGAGTATCATCACGATGCTGTGACCTTTGGCTTGCAGGGTGTCGAGGTACTTGGGCTCCAGACATCCTGGGGTAGCGATAAAGCGACGAATGTCCTTGAAGAGTTTGAGGGCCTTCTCGGCATAGGTCATGTCGCCCGATGCCTTGGCATACTCGGCCATAGCGATGGCAGCAAATGATTCGGAGAAGACGTAACGGCGCTTGCGCAAGGGGCGACCATCGGCAGTCACCTCAAAGTACATGCGACCGTCGGTGTCGAAGCAGTGTGCCTCGATGAAGTCGATGGTGCTCTTGGCGGCTGCCAGCCACTCAGGGTTCTGCTCTATGGTGTTGTAGGCAAACGATGCTACGAAGGCAAAACGACCTTGGAACCACACCGACTTGGTGGTGTCGATGAGCGAGCCATCGCGGTCAACACAGGTGTAGATACCGCCATTCACGCGGTCGAGTCCATGACGAAGCCAGAAAGGCATGATATTCTCTGTGAGGTCGGCACGATAGCGCTCGGCCCATTGGGTAAGGTATTGTTTCATTGTCGTGTTAGGGATGCTGGATTAAAACTTGTTGCAACGCTCGAAGAAATTGATGGCTTCGAGTTCCTTACGGCAGGCTTCCTCTTCGGCATCAGTCATGTTCTGGAAGGGCGTGCGGTTGGGGCCGAGGTCGAGACCGATGAGTTTCATGATGCGCTTGCCGCATACGATGTTGCCGCGATAGTGGCAGATGACGTTGATGACATCCTGTGCAAAATTCTGCAGTTCGCGTGCCTTCTCGATGTCGCCAGCCTTCCATGCGTCGATGATGCCCACTAGGTTGCATCCATTGTAGTTGGTGGTGCCGCCTATGCCGCCCTGTGCGCCGCCCATGGCGAGTGAGGGGAGTATGGTCTCGTCCTGACCATGGAGCATATCATACTTGCCGTTCTTGTAGAGACGGCATTGGTTGTACTCGTAGATGCTCTCATAGGTGTACTTGATGCCGGCAAAGTTGGGGATGCGTCCGTCAACAGCTTTAAGGAAATCAACCATTGAAAGGTAGGCACCATTGAATGCGGGGATATGGTAATAGTAGAAGGGGAGTTCGGGAGCTGCAGCTGCAATCTCTTCGCAGTACTTTACCAACTCCTCTATGCGGTTAATCTTGGGGAAGGGAGGAGCCATGGTGCCGATGCCGAAGGCGCCAATCTTCTGTGCGTGAGCTGCCATGCGGCAAGCACTCTTTACACAGGTGCTACCTACATGTACGATAACCTTGAAGTCTTTTGGCGCGGCATGCATCCATACCTCGGCCAAATTGATGCGCTCCTCTTCGGTGAGCATATATCCCTCGCCCGAAGAGCCATTGATGAAGACGCCTTTGAGGCCGTTCTTCTGCAACATTTCGGCGTATGCAGGAATGGGTTCGTAGTTGACTTCCCCATCGGGATAGAAGGGGGTAAAAGGTGCATTGATAAGTCCGATAATTTTTTCCATAGTATAATCGTTTGTTGTGTGACGTTTTTTATTGTTTCTTGTAATTACGCAAAGGTAGTTTATTGTTTGCAGATATGAAAATAATGGGGTGAAAACCTTTCGATTTGGCAATATGTTGTGTAAATTTGCGTTTAGAAATTATAAAATAATATCTGGGGATGCTTTGGCATGCCATTGTGAAGTTTTAAACTATATAGTATGGAACGTGTGACTTTACTTCCACCCGAAGCCTTGAGCGATGGATGGATTGACCCCAAATATATTCCGACAGGAGAAAATAAATACTATATCCGCAATCGTCAGGTAAAGGCACCTGAGTGTGGGTGGCGTCATCTGCGCAGTGATGAGATAGAGCGTCTGGTAAAGAACAATAATACAGCCTCTTCGTGGGATACGGTGTGGGTGACCGACCGTTTTGAACCACGCATGATTAAGGACAATAAGTTTTATGGCACTGTGCGCATCGGCTGTGTGAGTGGCGGCGCCTTGCAGTATCATGATCTTCGCTTGCCGGTAGGTATTACCAACTCGAGTATACACTCTTGTGATATAGGTGATGACTGTGCCATTCATGATGTGCATTATCTGTCTCACTATATCATCGGTGACCATTGTATGCTGTTTAACATACAAGAGATGGACACCACCGACCATGCCAAGTTTGGCAATGGCATTGTCAAGGATGGTGAGCCCGAAGAGGTGCGTGTGAGGATACAGATTATGAACGAGACGGGTGTGCGCTCTGTAATGCCATTTGACGGCATGATTACGGCCGATGCCTATTTGTGGGGGAAGTATGTAGACGACACGTTGCTGCAGCAGCGATTGGCCGATATCACTCAGCGTACGGTGGATTATCATCGCGGCTACTATGGTGAGATTGGCGAACGTTGTGTGATCAAGAACTCAAGCATCATCAAGGATGTGAAGATTGGTACCGACTGCTATATCAAAGGCGCATCCAAGTTGAAGAATATCACTATCAACTCTTCATTGAACGAACCATCGCAGATAGGTGAGAACGTGATTCTAGTGAATGGTATCGTGGGCTATGGTTGTCGTATCTTCTATTCCTGCACGGCGGTGAAGTTTATCCTTGGTAATAACTCAAACCTCAAATATGGAGCCCGCCTTATCGATTCTATCATGGGCGACAATAGTACTATTTCGTGCTGTGAGGTGCTCAATAACCTCATATTCCCGGCTCACGAGCAACACCACAACAACTCGTTCCTTATAGCTTCGGTCATTATGGGACAGAGTAATATGGCTGCTGGAGCAACGATTGGTAGTAACCATAACAGTCGCACCAATGATGGTGAGATTGTGGCAGGACGTGGCTTCTGGCCAGGTTTGTGTAGCTCGGTGAAGCATTCGAGCCGCTTTGCATCGTTTACATTGCTAGCCAAGGGAGATTTCCCTGTAGAGATGAACATCCCCTTGCCATTTGCTTTGGTGAACAATAATGTGACGGATAATCGTTTGGAGGTAATGCCTGCTTATTGGTGGCTATATAATATGTACGCGCTTGCGCGTAATTCATGGAAGTATAGGACCCGTGATCGTCGTCTGACGAAGGTGCAGAATATTGAGTTCGAGACTTTTGCCCCCGATACGATGAGTGAGGCTCTTGCGGCACGTCATTTGATTGAGCAGTGGGTAGGTAAGACTTACTTGTCTGGTGAGCAATGTTCGGCAAGTCTCGATGAGGCTGATTGTCGCAACAAAGGCCGTCAGTTGCTCCACGGTGACCGTAGCGTGGTAGATGCGCTCACGGTATTGGGCGAAGGTATAGAGAAGAGCAAGCGTCCGGTGCATATACTCAAGGTATACGATGCATACCATGCTTATGGTGATATGCTTGTGCATTATGCCATGACGAATCTCTTGGCGAAAGCCGACTCCGTAGATTCTGCTGACTTTATTCAGGATATAAGGATGGGGGCAGAGAGTGCTTCGCATGCAGCATGGGTCAACCTCGGTGGACAACTGGTGATGGCCGATGACTTGAATGCGCTGAGAAGTGACATTCGTGAGGGAAGACTTGATTCGTGGGATGCTATTCACAAACGATACAATGAGTTGTGGACTCGATATGCAGATGATAAATTGAATCATGCCATCCATTGTCTGTGCGATGTTATGGGCACAAATGAGATGACTCCCGACTTTTGGCTACAGGCTTTGGCTTATGGTGAGCGTATAGAGCGTCGTATAGCTGAACAGGTATATCTGTCGCGTAAGAAAGATCACGACAATGTGTTTAGGGCATGTACTTGCCGTAACGATGAGGAATTGAAAGCGGTGTTTGGTAGTGTTGACGAGAATAGCTTCGTTTGTCAGATGCGTGAAGAATGCAATACAAACATAGCGAAGATAGAGCGGCTGAGAAGTTGGTTGTAGTGAAAGAATTTTATAGATATAAATAAGTAAAGCTTGCCATGCGGCAAGCTTTACTCTTATGATTGACTACATCACCTCTGTTTCTAAAGAGGTGAAACTTGACATGATAGTTATTAGAGGTTGTCCTTCTCGATGTCCTTGAAGTAGTTTACAGTACCTACCTTGAGCTCAACGGTAGCAGCATCGTCGCATACGATAATGCCGTGGGGGTGGAGCTGGAGTACGCTGATGGTCCACATCTGAGTGATGGCGCCCTCTACTGCATGATACAAAGCTTGTGCCTTGTTGTGTCCGTTAGCGAGGATGAGCACCTCTTTAGCATCCATTACAGTGCCTACACCTACAGTTACAGCAGTCTTGGGCACCTTGTTTACGTCGTTGTCAAAGAAACGTGAGTTGGCGATGATGGTGTCTGTTGTCAAGGTCTTTACACGGGTGCGTGAGGTGAGCGATGAGCCGGGCTCTTTGAATGCGATGTGGCCGTCGGGGCCGATGCCGCCCATAAAGAGGTGGATGCCACCGTATGACTTAATCTTTTCCTCGTAACGAGCACACTCAGCCTCGAGATCTTCAGCATTACCATTGAGGATATTCACATTTTCTTTCTTCACGTTTACGTGACTGAAGAAATTGTTCCACATGAATGAGTGGTAGCTCTCGGGATGATCCTCGGGAAGGTTGCAGTACTCGTCCATGTTGAAGGTCACTACGTTCTCGAAGCTTACCTTACCCTCGTTGTAGAGACGGATAAGCTCCTTGTAGGTGCCCAGAGGTGTGCCTCCGGTAGGAAGACCGAGTACGAAGGGTTTCTCGGCAGTGGGGCCAAACTCGTTAATTCTCTTTACGATGTGAGATGCAGCCCATACGGCCATCTTCTGGGGATTGGGTTGAATGATTAAACGCATAACTTTCTTTGTTAAATTATGATTTGGTTAAAATTATTCTACAGGTTATTTTTTCAAGACTTCCATAATCTTAGCTTCCAACTCTTCAATCAGTTCGGGATTGTCTTGAATTAGTTGCTTGGTAGCATCGCGACCCTGGGCGAGTTTCGTGTCTTCATAAGAGAACCAGGAACCTGATTTCTTGATGATGCCATGTTCTACACCGAGATCGATGATTTCGCCTACCTTTGAGATGCCTTCGCCAAACATGATGTCAAACTCGGCCTTGCGGAAGGGAGGAGCCACCTTGTTCTTAACGATCTTTACCTTCACCTGATTACCGATTGCTTCGTCGCCGTCCTTAATAGGAGCGCCAGACTTGCGGATGTCGATGCGGATTGAAGCATAGAACTTCAGGGCGTTACCACCGGTAGTTGTTTCAGGATTGCCAAACATTACACCAATCTTTTCGCGCAACTGGTTGATGAAGATGCATGTGGTGTTGGTCTTGGCGATGGTAGCAGTGAGTTTGCGCAGTGCCTGGCTCATGAGTCGTGCCTGGAGGCCTACCTTGTTGTCGCCCATGTCACCCTCAATCTCTGCTTTCGGAGTAAGTGCAGCTACAGAGTCTACTACTACGAGGTCTACTGCAGATGAACGAATGAGTTGCTCGGCGATGTCAAGTGCCTGCTCACCATTATCAGGTTGTGCTATGAGCAGATTGTCGATGTCCACACCTAATTTCTGTGCATAGAAGCGGTCGAACGCATGCTCAGCGTCGATGATGGCAGCAATACCGCCATTCTTTTGAGCTTCAGCAATGGCATGGATAGCCAAGGTGGTCTTACCAGATGATTCGGGACCATATATTTCAATGACGCGGCCACGGGGATAACCGCCTACGCCAAGAGCGGCGTTCAGACTGATTGAACCTGTGGGGATAACCTCAATCTCCTCAACTTTGTCATCGCCCAATTTCATGATTGACCCCTTGCCGAAGTCCTTTTCTATCTTGTCCATAGCGGCCTGCAAGGCTTTCAACTTGTCGGCCATTGGATTGCTTGCTGTTTCTTCTTTCTTTGCCATACTTATTTATATATATATGTTTTATAATTGAGTTTTCAAAGTTACGTACTTTTTCTGAATTGTACACTATTGGCAGAGGAAAAAAGTTTTTTCTGCCATCATGTCACGATATGTGTCATGCCATTATCAATTTTCAATTTTCAATTTTCAATTTTTAATTTTGGCACGCCATTTGTCCTATATATCATCGCAAGGCAGCGGCACTAAAAAAGATTAACCGTCGAACAAAGCCTTGCGGAAGTAAGTTTAGAATATTAACAATTAAAAAAAGAATAAGAAAATGGGAAAGATTATTGGTATTGACTTAGGTACAACCAACTCATGTGTTGCAGTATTTGAAGGTAACGAACCCGTCGTTATCGCTAACAGCGAAGGCAAGCGCACCACTCCTTCAGTGGTAGCATTCGTTGACGGTGGCGAGCGCAAGGTGGGCGACCCCGCTAAGCGTCAGGCTATCACCAACCCCAAGCGCACCATCTACTCTATCAAGCGTTTCATGGGTGAGACTTGGGATCAGGTACAGAAA
>JAZRDT010000027.1:0-9877 GCA_045660385.1 Bacteroidaceae bacterium
TACACCTGTTTTTTGTCGCTTTGATACAATCCAAGGAGAACCACCCAACATTGTGATATTCTCCGTTGTAAGGTTCTTAATATCAATGAATGATATTCCCGTCCAACAACCGAATACGAATAAGTTCCTTGCCAACTCCAAATCGGGATTGTTCAATTCAACCGTTGTAAAGGCTTGCAATTCATCTTCGGTTAGAAAACCTCTCTCCTTATGGTCGGGGTCAACCTTGTATTGAGCGAATGGGTTTCGTGCTATCTTGCCATTATAGTGAGCAGTGGTTACTATGTGCTTCAATGGTATGGAGTATATCCACACTGATGACTGAGCCAATCCAACCTCATTCCTCAAATACAAGCAATAATCACGAATGAAATCCTCTGTAAGTTCATTCATCGCAATATCTGTACGCTTGTAGTGTACCTTGATAAACTCCGCAAGATATTTCCTTACGGTAAGATACTTTTGATATGTACTCAGAGAACGATCCTTGCCAACTCGTTTGGCAAAGGCTTCGTTCTCCTTGTCGAATGCTCGGAGTAAGGTTTCATACTCTGTTCCGATACCTTGATAGGCATTGCGTACCATTTCGGCAGTTACAAATGCTTCTCTATCCGAAATGCGTTGGTAGTGCTTGATGATTTGAGCCTTGATGTTATCCAAAGCCAAATTGATGTCTCTCGATTCCTTACTCTTGCCTTTTGCTCGGTTGCCTTTCACATCCCATAGGTCTTTGTGGATGCTCTGCTTGCAACTGAATTGAGCCACAGAACCGTTGATTGTTACTCGTCCCATAATAGGAACAATACCGTTTTTCTCTTTGCTTCCGTTCACGTAGAACAGTACCTTAAATGTACTTCGCATAATCTAATCTTTTTTGGTTACAAAATTAGTTATCAGCGAGTTATACATTGATATGCAAACTAACGCAGAACGATGAAACGTGACGACACAAAGAAAAACTTTACTACATTATCGGGTAATGATTAGGCAACCGTTCTATTTCATGACCTTGCGTTTCTTTGCTAAATTGCCATCGTTACTATTTCTGAGGATTTCTGTTTAATGCGTTATGACTCAGTTCAAAACGCAGAAATTTACCTTTTTTACTCCGAGAACCGTAATTTTTCTATAAAAAAGAGCGAACGAATCTTGCTTTATTCGCGTTTAATCACTAATATTGCAAATAGAAGATGGAAACATCTCTAATTTAAGGTTCAATCTAATATCTAAGGAGGACAGATTATGACAACGAACGACAACAGTGCTTGGATCAAGGTTTTCTCAGGCGCAGCATTTGAGACTGAAGTTGTAAAGGGATTGCTCGAAGCGAACGAGATCCGCTGTATTCTTGAAGATCACACCATGTCGGCCCTAACATCACACTATAGTGGCATAGGTGGCGACATGTGTATTCTTGTAAGCCCCGCTGATGAGGAGAGAGCCCGTGAGTTAATCGTAAAGAAAGAATGAAGAAACTACTCCCTGCCACTCTGACACTGCTGGCCCCCTTGTCTCTTGCAGCCCAACAACAGGCACAGACACCCCCCAACATCATCTACATCATGTGTGATGACATGGGGTATGGTGATCTGGGTTGTTATGGCCAGACCTACATTGAGACTCCCCATATAGACCGTATGGCTTCCGAAGGTATACGGTTTACGCAAGCCTATTGTGGTAGCCCGGTAAGCGCTCCATCACGTTGTTGTTTCATGACAGGACAGCATAGTGGCCACACACGCATTCGTGGCAACCGTGAACATTGGCGGGGAGCAGTGCAATATGGTAACAACAGAGATTACGTTATCAGCGGACAAGAGCCTTATGATTCAGCTCATGTCATCATCCCGGAGATCCTGAAGGACAACGGATACACAACCGGAATGTTTGGCAAATGGGCTGCAGGATATGAAGGTTCGCACTATACCCCTAATCGCCATGGCATTGATGAATATTACGGCTACATATGCCAGTTCCAAGCCCATCTGTATTATCCCAATTTCCTAAACAGATATAGTAAGGCATTGGGCGATACGGCAGTGGTACGCGAGATACTAACCGACAATATCCTTCACCCCATGCATGGAGAGGGATATAAGTTGCGCCCCCAATATGCTGCCGACCTTATCCACGAGCGCGCCATGCAGTGGCTCGAGCAGCAGACTCCCGATCAGCCCTTCCTCGGAATCTTCACCTACACGCTTCCGCATGCAGAGTTGGCACAGCCCAACGACAGCATCGTAGCTTTCTATAAGGAACGTTTTACCGAAGATAAAACCTGGGGAGGCGATCAAGGTTCGCGTTACAATCCCGTAGATGCCACACACACACAATTTGCCGCCATGGTTACCCGATTGGACAAGCAGGTCGGTGAGATTCTCGACCTGCTCCAGCGCCGCGGCCTGGCCGACAATACCATCGTATTCTTTACCAGCGACAACGGTCCGCACGCTGAGGGAGGCGCCGACCCCGCTTTCTTCAACGCCGCCAACCTACTGCGCGGCATCAAGCGTACCACCTACGAAGGAGGCATACGCGTACCCTTCATCGCGTGGGGTCCTGGCATTGTTCCTTCGGGTATTGTAAGCAGTTTGCCCATCGCATTCTATGACATGATGCCTACCTTCTGCGAACTGGCAGGCATCGATGATTATGAAGCCCGCTACCGGAATCCACGCACAGACTATACCGACTATTTCGACGGCATATCCATCGCACCTACCTTACGAGGCGAAGAGGGGCAGCAGTTGCACCCCCACCTCTACTGGGAGTTGGGCGAAGCCAATGTGCTTGCCGTGCGACGCGACAATTGGAAACTGGTAGTTCGCCAAGGTAATCCCGAATTGTACAACCTCGCCAACGACCTGCACGAAGATCACGATGTCAAGGAGCAGTATCCCGAGATCTTAAGCGAACTAATCGACATCGTATACCAAGAACATGTTGATAACCCGCTCTTCCCCATCACCCTTCCTCCACGCAATTAGAGTTAAAGAAAGCATAGAAATCAGTTTATTATTTGCGACTCTCGGATAAAAGAGCTAACTTCGCGGCCCAAAAAGCACGCGAAGCATTAGCTATGAGAAGAAGAAAGTTCAAACGATACGACAAGCATCCGTCACACAAGCGTAAGACAATCATCTTATGCATTCTGACAATACTCCTTGTAGGCATATTGGCAGCAATTATCTTTCCACGAATCCGCAATCAGCATACCAGCCCGGACGCTGTACCTGCCGACACCGTTGCAGTCAAAGACACCCTCTACAAATATGGCCTTCCCATCGAGGAGTTTACCGTAAAGAACGACACCATCCACCCCAAGCAAACCCTTGCCGAGGTACTGATGAGCTATGGTCTATCGGCAAAAAAGGTATTCAATCTGACCCAGTGTCCCGACACGGTGTTCGATGTGCGCAAGGTACGTGCCGGACAGCCCTGTGCCCTGCTCACCGACAAGGACAGCACAGCTACTCCTCGCTACTTCGTATATGAAGCCAGCGCCAAGGAGTATGTAGTTTTCAACCTTCTCACCGACAGCGTTACGCGTGGTACCAAGCCTACCTCATGGCAAAAGCATGCAAGCCGCGGTTCCGTGGAATCATCCTTATGGAATGCCATGATTGATAGCAATACCTCTCCCCAGTTGGCCGTAATGCTCTCGCACATCTTCGGATGGACCATCGATTTCTTTGGCATACAAAAGGGCGACGAGTTCCGCATCATCTACGAGCAAGAGTACGTTGAAAACACTCCGCTCAACAACTTCCGACTACAAGCAGCCTCCTTCTGCGCATCCGACAGCATGTACTATGCCATCCCCTTTGTACAAGAGGGTGAAGAGCTCTATTACAACGAGAAGGGAAACAGTCTGGAGGGGGCCTTCCTGAAAGCTCCGCTTGACTACTACCGCATCTCCTCTCGCTTTACCAACAGTCGTTACCACCCCGTACTGAAGCGCTATCGTTCACACCACGGAGTCGACTATGCAGCCCCTACCGGCACCCCCGTCTACGCCATCGGTAGCGGTAAGGTCATCGACAAAGGGTATCAGGCAAACGGAGGCGGCAACTACGTCAAGATACGTCACAACAGCACCTACACCACCACATACATGCACCTCTCACGCTTCGCCAAGGGACTCAAGGTGGGCGACATGGTCGCACAGAAGGAGGTTATCGGCTACGTAGGTTCCACAGGCTTGTCCACAGGTCCGCATCTTGACTTCCGCGTCTACGAGAACGGCAAACCAATTAATCCGCTCACCATCAAGTCGCAACCCAAGAAGCCCATCAGCGCCGACAACCGGGCCGCCTTCGATATCGTCAGCGACTCACTCATCAAAGAGCTCGGACTGATACCATTACCTACTCTATAAAAAACAGGAAAGGAAGCGCATCCAACGCTTCCTTTCTTTTACATCACATATTCATACGTGCTGATACCCTCTTCATATTGATTCACCACAAATCGGAGCGTGTCACCCGGCTGTAGACTCTCTTCAAAGGGGCCAAGCGGTATTGAACCGTAAAGTTTCTGCCGATACGCCTCCACATCATCAACGACCTCATGGTAGAAGGAAAACTCCTTGCCCCGCATTCCGTCCGGCGTAGTGTCAACGAAGCCTATGCTATGCTTTCCGTTAAGCGCCTTCACCTCCAGTACCATATTCAGATAGCCTCCCGAGAGCCAAATGCTTTGTAGATACACCGGGTCCTGATACATCTCCGCCCCTTTGGGCAACGGGAGTGGAACGCTCGACACCACGTTCCCGAGCGAGTAGATAACAGCAGTCGTCTCCTGCTCAGCTGGATTCAGTTCATACACTCCCACCACACGATACAGCGTGTCGGCCTTAAATGAAGGCACCTTCTCATACGTATCAGAAAAGCGCACAGGAAAGCTGTTACCATCATCCTGCGTCATTCGTTCTACCCTGCCCGAAGCATCGGTAGCAAGGCACACATAATCGGTCAACAATGAAGGATAACGATAGTCTTCATCATGTTCACAGCTGCACACCAACATTGCGAGCGCAGCCACCATCGTCAGCATCGTATGCCTTTTCACACCCATCCTCAGTCTATCATCCTTAATCATTAACCTATCACCCTTAACCCTTAACCACGCTCAGCTGGTTCAGCGCAGGGTTGGCATACATCTCCAGTATCTTGGTACGCAGATAATCCTCATCCTTGTTGGGCAGTTGAATCTTCTGCAACTGACCATTGATATATTGTTCGAAGGTAGCACGCTCTTCGGCAGTGTAATACGAAGCATGCGCAGCACCGCCCTGCAAAAGGTCGATTGCCACATAGTTACCGGGGAAGAGCTGATAGTTGCTATAGATGCGACGATCGATCTCGGCAGCAATCGTTGCATAGAAATCATTCTTCGGCATATCGGCAGGCAATGCAGCAATAAAGTCGTTCATACACTCAGCAGCCTGGTAGTGTACGCGTCCCTTGTAACCGAAGATACCCGTTTTCATATTGGCCAAATCATCATCCTGCGACTTCTTGTGATCGGGGTTATCACGCTTCATCTGGAACTCCAAAGCCTTGAGCCAGTCGCACGGGTCATACTCATACGAAATTGCCAACGGAGCCAGGTTGAGGCTGATGAGACGCTCAGCAGGAGTTCCCTCACCACCCATGGCAAACATCTTGAGCAAGCTTTCCTGCGTATGGTCGGTAGAATCCTTCGAGCGGCCTTCGCGCTGGGCAATCCATACGGGAGCCTTCTTCTCGCCAATGACATAATGCATGTACGACGACAGACGTATGCTCGACTGCAACATCTCACGGATACCGCCCTTGCGGGTCACCACAAAGCTACGGTTCAGACGCACCAACGTCTTAATCCACGGATAGATGAGCAAGTTGTCACCAATAGCGATCTCCACGGTGTTGAGTCCCATCTGAGCAAACAGTACCATATCCAGCAATCCTGAATCGAGCACAATATCACGGTGGTTCGAGATATAGGTGTAGTTCTCCTTCTCTTTTGACAAGCCCAACCGGGCGAAGTCATTCGTAAGTCCGGTGGTACATTTCTTGATTACACCCTCCATCAAGGGGCGGATGAAAGTATACTGAAACTCCAATATCGATTTACATCCGTGCATCATAGGACCGAGAGCCTCGGCTGGAATCTGCGGCATCACCATACCTACAACGGCACGGAACATGGGGTCAGCGAGCAAACTGTCGTATGCGGCGGGCAACTCTTCGGGTTCAAACGGACGCATGTCCTTAAATTCTTCAGGAATCATAATGTCAAGATTTATTATTTCTTTACAAAATTAGTATTTGATAAGCGAAAAGCCAAATCTCAACGAATGAATATTACGAATTTGCATAAAAAGATGAGGCAAGCCCGCGCCTGCCTCTAAACCTTATCCACTGCTGCGACTACTCATCGCAAGGTTCAAAATCCTCCTTTCCCACGAAACAAATCGGGCATACCCAATCGTCCGGCAACTCCTCAAAGGGCGTTCCAGCCGGGATATTGTGTTCGGGATCGCCCACATGAGGGTCGTACACCCAATCACATACGGTACATCTATACTTCTGCATGGTGCAATTGATTTTTAAGCAACACATCTTTGATATGACGTTCCAACTCACGTTTGTTGATCGCTCCCACCATCTTTACGGGGCGCCCCTTCATAGGCACAAACATCGTGGTAGGTATCGAGCGTATGTCGTAAGCATCAGCTAAGGTTTCGCATTGGTCAACATCCACCTTATACACATAGATTTCGCCCCGATAGGCCGATGCGATCTCCTCAAGCACAGGAGCCAACACACGGCAAGGTCCGCACCAATCGGCATAGAAATCCACAATACAGGGCTTATCGCCCAAGTAATGCCACTCCGTAGGAGGCAGACGATAATCGGCCACCACACGCAGGAAATCATCGGATGTAAGATGAATTGTATTCATACATATTATAAGATTAGGTTACGCTAATGAAACAATATTTTTGCATGATTGTTTGCCTCATTTGGCTCGTTTATGAAGTTTTTTGCTTACCTTCGCGGTCCAAAAACTGTTGAGAGCTGAATATGATCGTCTGTATAGCGGAGAAACCGATGGTAGCAAAGGATATTGCCAACGTGCTGGGTGCCCACACCCAACGCAATGGATATATGGAGGGTAACGGATACCAAGTGACGTGGACCTTCGGGCACCTGTGCACCCTGAAGGAGCCGCACGACTACACTCCCCAGTGGAAGAGTTGGTCGCTCGGCAGCCTGCCCATGATACCACCCCGATTCGGCATCAAGCTCATCGACGACCGTGGCATCGAGAAGCAGTTTGAAATCATCAAAGGCCTGATGCAGAAGGCCGACATGATCATCAACTGCGGTGATGCCGGCCAGGAGGGAGAGCTCATTCAACGCTGGGTGATGCAGAAGGCCGAGGCCAAATGCCCCGTGAAGCGCCTGTGGGTGTCGTCGCTCACCGACGAAGCCATACGCGAAGGCTTCGCCAAGCTCATGGATGCATCAGACAAACAATCGCTCTACGAGGCGGGCCTGTGCCGCGCCATCGGCGATTGGATATTGGGCATGAATGCCACCCGCCTCTATACGCTGAAATATGGAAAAAACCGTCAGGTGCTCTCGATAGGCCGTGTGCAGACCCCCACGCTTGCGCTCATCGTCAAGCGCCAGCAAGAGATCGAGAATTTCGTGCCCCAACAATACTGGGTGCTCAAGACCCTCTACCGCGGCATCACTTTCAACGCCATCATGCGCCGTAGCGACGAAGAGCTCATGGCCGACCTCGAGAAGAAGAAGGAGGCAGCCGAGAAGAAGGGCCAGCCTTTCGATATGAATGAAGCCTGGCGCAAGGCCGAGGCCGAAAACATCGGGCTTGAGCCTATTGCCAATGCAGAGCAGGGTACGAGCATTCTCGAGCGCATCAAAGAAAAGCCCATCACCGTTACCTCAGTGACCAAGAAGGATGGCAAAGAGCTGCCCCCATCGCTCTTCGACCTGGGTTCCCTACAGACCGAGTGCGACAAGCGCTTCGGCATCCCCATCGACGTGACCCTGCAAACCGTGCAGTCGCTCTACGAGAAGAAGGTGACCACCTATCCGCGTGTAGACACCACCTACCTCAGCGACGACGTCTATGCCAAGTGTCCGCAGATACTCATGGGCCTGCGCGACTATCAGCACCTCATCACCCCTCTGCATGGACGTCCCCTATTGAAGTCGAAGAAGGTGTTCGATAACAAGAAGGTCACCGACCACCACGCCATCATCCCCACCGGTCAAGTTCCAGGGCCGCTTACCGACATCGAGAAAAAGGTGTACGACCTCATCGTGCGCCGCTTCATCGCTGTGTTCCACCCCGACTGCAAGACCCGCACCACCACCGTCCTTGGCGAGGCCGACGGCATCCCCTTCCGCACCTCGGGCAAGGAGATCATAGAGCCAGGCTGGCGCGTGGTGTTTGACAAAGGGGCTTCCTCTACGGAGAGCTCGGAGAACTCCGAGAACTCTGAGACCTCAGACAATTCTCAATTTGTAAAGGGCGAGAGCGGCCCCCATCAGCCCGAACTCATGGAGCGTTGGACGCAACCGCCCAAGCCCTACACCGAGGGAACCCTCGTGCGTGCCATGGAGACAGCCGGCAAGCTGGTCGACGATGAAGAGCTGCGCGAGGCCATGAAGGAGAACGGCATAGGGCGCCCCGCCACCCGTGCCGAGATTATCAAGACCCTCTACAAGCGCAACTATGTCACCAAGGTGCGCAAGAACCTCGTAGCCACCCCCACCGGCATCGAACTCATCAGCCTCATCCGCGAAGAGCTACTCAAGAGTGCCGAGCTCACCGGTATCTGGGAGAAGCGCCTGCGCGAAATTGAAGCCCACCGCTACGACGCCAAGCAGTTTATGGGTGAACTCAAGCAGATGGTAGCCGACATCGTGCACCAAGTACTCTCTGACAATACACCGCGCCGCATCAGTTAGAGTCTCTACACCCTCCTCACCTCACATCCATTTCCCGATTTTCACTCGCCAAAGTTATTTACCGCTGCCCAACAGCAAGGTTACCCTTGGCCAACGGCAACCTTACCCTTGAGCAACGGCAAGGTGGATGTTGCGCAGCGGCAAATAAAATGTAAGGATGCTTTTTACTCAAAGACATGCAACTGACAAGCCTCTACCGTGCTATGATATCTTTGCCCTTGTATGGTAATTGGAATATGCCAGAACGAATGGCGGACATTGGCACAGATGGAAAATCATACGCAGTATCCGCCACTAATAATTTCATTATTTGAGTTTTATCAACCTTTGGCTGAGGGTGGCAGATGAAAAGCGGAAAAACATTTCATAGAAAAAGTAAGGATATATTATCGAACCCGACCCTCCTTCCTATCGGTAAGTTTGTGTATTAGAAACAACGCACAAGAAGCTTTTCATGCCGATACCGGCACGAAATAGCCCATTTTTCAAGCTTTCCCTCCAATAATTCTTGCCGATAGCACATGCAGACGCTCTGCTTTTGCAGTGAAGAATATTGAAAAAAGTTTACCTTTGCGATCAACCGCGAAGATGTTTAGCATCCGCTGTGAAGAACATTGAAATAAATACTATATATTTCTCGGTCATTTTTCCATCTTTGCTGTAACCTTTTGGCAAGTCGTGTTGTCTAATTGGCGGTGACACCAAGGTACAAACAAATAGACATGACACATATGAAAAAATTACTCTTGACAATTGCCATAATTCTTCCTTTGGCTGGAGTGGCACAACAAAACGATAAGGGAACTGCGCTTCCTATAATCAGAACAAACGAGAAGGCATTGCCCATCTTTGAAGATGGAGCAGGAAAGCCGACAGGATGGTGGATA
>JAZRDT010000028.1:0-1837 GCA_045660385.1 Bacteroidaceae bacterium
GGCTTTGCGGCTGACTTCGAGAAACTCAAATACTCCTACAACGTAGGTCTCTGGGGAACCAGTATATGCGGTGGCGAGATTCTTGATAGCAAACAAGGATTGCCTGAATCTGCCTACCTCAAACAAGTCACCAAAGACGGCGAAGAGGATATCGTACTCGAGTTCAAGAATGGTGAGTTGGTTGGGGTGAACGGAAAGATTTATGACGATGGCGTGAAGGCTATCCGAGCAGTAGAAGAGATTGCAGCGCCATACGGCATCGGTCGTGACATGCACGTGGGCGATACGATCATTGGTATCAAAGGTCGTGTAGGCTTTGAGGCAGCCGCACCTATGCTCATCATCTCGGCGCACAAGTTCCTCGAGAAATTCACGCCCTCTAAATGGCAACAATACTGGAAGGACCAAGTGGCTAACTGGTACGGCATGTTCCTCCACGAGAGCCAATACATGGAGCCTGTCATGCGCGACATTGGGGCCATGCTCGAATCTAGCCAACGCAATGTGAACGGCAAAGTGACCATGCACCTTCGTCCATATATGTTTGAGACCGTGGGCGTGGACAGCAAAGACGACCTCGTAAAAACCAAACTCGGCGAATATGGCGAGATGCAAAAGGGGTGGACCTCCGAAGAAGCCAAAGGCTTTATCAAGGTACTCTCTACGCCACTACGCGTATATTACGCTAACCACGACGACGAAACACTATGATTCGAGCAGGCATCATCGGCGCAGCGGGCTATACCGCAGGCGAACTCATCCGCCTCTTGGTGAATCGCCCAGAGGTGGAGATCACCTTCGCGCACTCCACTAGCAATGCTGGTCAACCATTTCACGCCGTACATACGGGTTTGATTGGTGATACCGAGCAATGCTTCTCCGATACATATGATCTGCACGCCATCGATGTGCTCTTCCTCTGCTCCGGCCACGGCAAGAGTACCGCTTTTTGGGCAGAGAACGAGTGTCCTGACACTCTAAAAATCATCGATCTCGCACAAGATTATCGCGACGAGCACGACGGCTATGTATATGGTTTGCCCGAGCTTCAACGCGAGAAGATTTGTACTTGCACTAAACTCGCCAACCCTGGCTGTTTTGCTACAGCTATCCAATTGGCTTTGCTACCAATGATGGGCCGTGCCACCGAGGCTAGCGTAACTGCCATCACGGGTTCAACGGGCGCAGGACAGAAGCCAACGGCTACCACCCACTTCTCATGGCGCAACGATAATATGTCTGTTTATAAGGCCTTTACCCACCAGCATTTGTTGGAGATCGGCAGAAATACGGGCATGAAAGTGGAGTTTATCCCTATGCGAGGTGATTTCTCTCGTGGTATCATTGCGGCGGTAACAATGCCATTCGACGGCACTGCAGAACAGGCATACGAGCTCTATCGCCAATACTACAAGGATGCGGCTTTTACCCATGTCATCAACCGCGAAGTCAACCTCAAGGATGTGGTAAACACCAATAAGTGCGTCTTGCAAACGCAGGTGCATGAGGGAAAGTTGCTTGTTACATCTGTAATCGATAACCTACTCAAAGGCGCGAGTGGACAAGCCCTGCAAAACATGAACCTAATGTTCGGCTTAGATGAAAAAATGGGTTTGAACTTAAAAGCATTAGCTTTCTAAAAAAAGATCGCCTTCAGCTGTTAGACCATTTCATTGTTAGATCACTTTGTTGCCAGAACGCCCTACGGGCTGATAGACTCAAGCAATCTGACAGGCGGAGCCGGTCCAACAGAGAGCAAAGCGAACGGTCTAACATCTAACAGCGACATAGTCGCGATCGATAAAAAATTATGAAACTATTCGACGTATATTCACTC
>JAZRDT010000029.1:0-4840 GCA_045660385.1 Bacteroidaceae bacterium
TGTCCCCCTAGATTAGGGGGACGAGCGCAGCGGAGGGGGTATTATCCGAGAAAGTAGTACCACCTCCCCCTCTTCGAGGGTACTCCTCCTACTTTAGGAGGAGAATTTAAGGTTTTGGACAACAGCTATATTATTACCAAAAATTAGCCATCCGGAAGGCAGACTGTTGACCGTTGACTGTTGACCGTTGACTAAAACTCGCTAACAGCCAATAGCCAAAAGCCAAAAAAAACGCCAAGTGTGCTACGTATTCCCCCGTTTATTCGTATCTTCGCGTTAAATTAGCACAACTATGATTAAAAATATCTTTTCTGAGACCGACATAGCGCAGCTCGAGCGCCTCATTGCCGATAACAACCTCTTTGTTCTCACCTGCCACGCTGGTCCCGACGGCGACGCCCTCGGTTCCACCCTCGGCATGGCCCACTACCTGCAAGCCCTCGGCAAGGAGGCCCTTGTGGTGGTGCCCGACGCCTTCCCCGACTTCCTCGCATGGATGCCCGGTGCGCAAGATATCGTGCGCTTCGACAAGCATCGCGACAAGTCCGAGCTCATGCTCTCCGCTGCCGACGTCATCTTTGCCATGGACTACAACAGTCTGGGTCGCGTCGACGACATGGGTCGCATCATCGAGCGCTCCAAGGCCACCAAGGTGCTCATCGATCACCACCTGCAGCCCGACACCTTCTGCGCGCTCCAGTTCTCGTATCCGCATCTCTCGTCCACCTGCGAGGTTGTGTTCCGCCTCATCTACGCCATGGGCCACTACGACCACCTCGGCAAGTCGGCCTGCGAGTGCCTCTACACCGGTCTCATGACCGACACCGGCAACTTCTCCTACGGACCCTGCGGACAGGACCTCTACCTCATCATCAGCCTCCTGTTGCAGAAGGATATCAACAAGGACCGCATCTACAATAAGGTGTTCAACAACTACTCCGAAGGGCGCCTCCGCCTCATGGGCTATGTTCTCTACGAGAAGATGCGCGTGTTCCCCGAGCATCATACCGCCCTCATCACCCTCAGTCGCGAGGAGATGAGCCGTTTCAACTTCGTCAAGGGCGACACCGAGGGACTCGTCAACATCCCCTTGCAGATGAAGGGCATCTACTTCTCGGCCTTCCTGCGCGAGGACACCGAGAAGGAACTCATCCGCGTGTCGCTTCGTTCGCAGGGCACCTTCCCGTGCAACAAGTTCTCGGCCCAGTATTTCAACGGAGGCGGCCACCTCAATGCCTCGGGCGGACAGCATAGCGGTACCCTTGCCGAGGCCATAGCCCTGTTTGAGCAGGCCATCACCGAGTTTCCCATGCCATAAATGATAATAAATGCAAAAAAAAACGGCTAAATAGTGCTTACTGCCGTGGTTTTTATTACTTTTGTAGCAAATTTGAAAGCATCAATGAAGAAAACATTTTTTATATCCCTAGTCACCCTTTGTGCCGTAGCCTTCACCGCTTGTGAAGATTACGAGACCTATGCCGAGCAAAAGGAGAAGGAGCGTGCCCATATCAATGCATTCATTGCCGAGCAAGGCATCACCGTCATTGATATGGAAACCTTTATAGCCAACGATAGCACCACCGACGTATCGAAAAACGAGTACGTACTTTTCGAGGACAAGGGCGTCTACATGCAGATTGTCCGCAAGGGAGTGGGCGAGCCCATGGCCCCTGGCGACCGCGAGGAGGTGCTCAGTCGCTACATCGAGTATAACATTGCCGAGGGCGACACCATCTCGGGCAACCTCTACGCCTCCAGCCCCGACAAGTTTACCTGCGAGCGCAAGGGCGACACCTTCCAAGCCTCGTTCACCCAGGGCTACATGTTTGGCATCTACGGCAGCGCCGTACCCAGTGGCTGGCTTCTTCCGTTGAGCTACGTGTCGCTCAGTCGCATCCCCGATGCCGACGGCTTCCAAGGCTCCAAGGTAAAGCTCATCGTGCCGCACGGCCAGGGCACCTCCAATGCCGCACAGTACGTGTATCCCACCTACTATGAGATCACCTATCTTAAGAAACCATAATAACTAACTTATATACCGGGAAATACTATGACACTAATTAAATCCATCTCAGGTATCCGCGGCACCATCGGTGGCGTGGCCGGCGAGGGACTCAATCCGCTCGACATCACCAAGTTTGTAGCAGCATACGCTACACTCATCCGTAAAACAACTACCGTACAGAGCAACACCATCGTGGTAGGTCGCGATGCTCGTATCTCTGGCGAAATGGTGCGCAGTTGTGTTTGCGGCACCCTTATGGGCATGGGCTTCGACGTCATCGACATAGGCCTTGCTTCAACCCCCACCACCGAACTTGCTGTAACCATGTCGGGTTCATGCGGTGGTATCATCCTCACAGCCAGTCACAACCCCCGTCAGTGGAACGCCCTCAAGCTCCTCAACGAGAAGGGCGAGTTCCTCAATGCTGCCGAGGGAGGCGAAGTGCTTGCACTCGCTGCAGCCGAAGCCTTCGAGTTTGCCGATATCGACCACATCGGTCACTACATCAAGGACGACTCTTACGATCAGAAACACATCGATAGCGTCCTCGCCCTCGACCTCGTCGACGTAGAGGCCATCCGCAAGGCAGGTTTCAAGGTAGCCATCGACTGCGTCAACTCAGTAGGTGGTGTCGTACTCCCCAAGCTGCTCCGCCAGCTCGGTGTAGAAACCATCGAAGAGCTCTACTGCGACCCCACAGGCGACTTCCAGCACAACCCCGAGCCCTTGGCACAGAACCTCACCGATATCATGGGCCTCATGAAGAAGGCCGATCTCGACGTAGCCTTCGTTGTTGACCCCGACGTTGACCGTCTGGCCATCATCGATGAGAATGGCGACATGTATGGCGAGGAGTACACCCTCGTGACCGTGGCCGACTACATCCTTCAGCACACCCCCGGCAACACCGTATCCAACCTCAGCTCTACCCGTGCCCTGCGCGACGTAACCCGCAAGTACGGTCTCGAGTACAACGCATCAGCCGTTGGTGAGGTCAATGTTACTACCAAGATGAAGGAAACAGGCGCTGTCATTGGTGGCGAAGGCAATGGTGGCGTCATCTATCCCGCCAGCCACTACGGCCGCGACGCTCTCGTAGGTATCGCCCTCTTCCTCACCTATCTTGCCAAGAAGCAGATGAGCGTGAGCGAGCTCCGCAAGACCTATCCCGCCTACTACATGGCCAAGAACCGCATCGACCTCACACCCGATGTCGACGTTGATGCCATCCTCGTTAAGGTAAAGGAGATCTATGCCAACGAAGAGGTTAACGATATCGACGGTGTAAAGATCGACTTCCCCGACAAGTGGGTACACCTGCGCAAGAGCAACACCGAGCCCATCATCCGCGTCTACTCAGAGGCAGGTTCGCCCGAGGAGGCCAACGCCATTGGCGAAGCCGTGATGAAGGTAGTGTACGACCTGAGCAAGAAGTAAACCTTTTTGCTCGATAGCCTAATCCGACTATGATCACTACCCTTATCATCCTCAGCATCGTAGGACTCTTCATCAAGAAGAAGAAAACCGATAGGGTGCAATAGCAACAACTGCTTGTGCACTATAAACAAAGAAAACGCTAACGTCCCAGCGCTCACCATATCGAGCCCGTGTCACGTTAGCGTTTCTTTTTGCATAATCCGCCATGCTAGTATAGTCACCCTAATCTAAGGGGACAATCTCCATCCGGACGGCTAATTCTCAATTCTCAATTCGCTTACGGTCAACAGTCAACGGTCAACGGTCAACGGTCAACAGACGAACACCGATGCTGAGCCCGTGCACTGTCCGGGGTGCTATCATATAAATCTCACACAGAAATGACAGAATACACAGAAATTTTAGGTAATAATATAGCTGTTGTCCAGTTCCTTAGATTCTCCTCCTAGGTTAGGAGGAGTACCCTCGAAGAGGGGGAGGTGGTACTACTTTCTCGGATAATACCCCCTCCGCTGCGCTCGTCCCCCTAAGTTAGGGGGACAATCCTGAGACTTGGACAACATCTATATTATTACCTTTTCAAGGTTCGCGCGTTGACAAAAATATCAACCCGATTTCACGCGAAAACACGTTTTTTTGTCTCACGCAGACCCCGCAGACTTTCGCAGAAGCACGCATCGTAAACTCGCGTGTCCCATCCGGATGGCTAATTCTCCATTCTCAATTCTCAATTCCCTTCCACCAACTCAGCCGTTTCAGCCTGCGCGATACGCAGTAGGTCCGCCGGAGCAATTTTCACCTGTAGCCCCCTCACCCCCGCACTGATGTAGATGTAGGGATGCTCATTGCACGTATGGTGCACATAGGTAGGGAAGTGCTTCTTCATGCCGATGGGCGAGCAGCCACCACGGATATAGCCCGTGAGCGGCAACAGCTGCTTCATGGGAATCATCTCACATTTCTTGTTGCCCGACACCTTTGCCGCCAGCTTCAAATCCACCGTAGCATCGCCCGGCACCACACACACGAAGTATCCCGAGCGGTCGCCCTGCAGCACCAACGTCTTAAACACCTGCGCGATGTCCTCGCCCAGCGACTCGGCTACGTGAGGCGCACTGAGGTCGTTCTCATCCACCTCATAGGGAATCAGCTCATAAGCAATCTTCGCCTGATCGAGCAGGCGCGCTGCATTGGTTTTCTGTATCTTTGCCATTATTGTTGTTTTTTTTTTGACCACTAATCTCACGAATAAAATTTGGAGATAATATAGGAGTTGTCCAGTTCCTTAGATTCTCCTCCTAGGTTAGGAGGCCGACGTGATATGAAAGCGTCGGTTGCGACAACGGGAGGTTTATCTCCCCTAAGGAGCGCCGAAAGGCATTCTCGAAGAGGGGG